>NZ_DJLC01000099.1:0-564 GCF_002434875.1 Acinetobacter sp. UBA6526
AATATTTAATTTTTTTTTGCTGAACATTCGAGCAAAATGACTTGCATTTTGTTAGACAGTGAAAAATAAAAAAATTGTAGTCAAAGTACTTTTTATGATTTTTTTTGTTAAACTGCTGTGAAGAACTTAAGCATATGTTTTGTGAATATTATAACGATGGATAAAACAACTTATTTTTTTGCCCTTTGCTTGGGGACAATCGGTTTTCTAAATAGTTCAGTGTCAACTTACGCTGGGCAGATGATTTATCAATTTAAAGATACGAATGGCACAACCCTACTCACAAACAAGAAGAAAGCTGAATATAGTCATTTAAAAGTTGTCAAAGCAACTTACTACCCTGATAGTAATATTCATAGCTATTCAAATTGGGGAGCAAGTGAAGCATCTGTATTGCCTAGTTATAGTCGCAATAAAAATGCTTTTGATCAGCTGATTCGGCAAGCCGCGCAACAGCATGGCGTTTCAGAAGGCCTCATTAAAGCCGTTATGCATACTGAATCTGGTTTTAATATCAAGGCTCGTTCGCCTGTAGGTGCTCAAGGATTGATGCAATTAATGCCT
>NZ_DJLC01000099.1:884-3406 GCF_002434875.1 Acinetobacter sp. UBA6526
CAAGGATTGATGCAATTAATGCCTGCCACTGCGCGTCGTTTTAATGTCAGCAATGCTTATGATCCGCAACAAAATATTTTTGCAGGGGCCAAATACCTTAGTTGGCTTCTCAAGCGTTTTAATGGTGATACACGTCTTGCAATCGCAGCGTATAACGCAGGTGAAGGCAATGTTGATAAATACGGCGGGATTCCCCCTTTCCGTGAAACACAGGATTACGTCCGTCGCGTCACCAGTAGATACCAAAATCTTTATGCTTCAGGTTTAGGTACTAATCTTTCAGAATCAAGTAATAATAATCAGACAGGGCAAGTATTAGCGCAATCAGCCAACTACACGAGTTCTAACAATTCAAGCTCTCCAACCGCTACTCCGCCACCTAAACAATATAATCGTCAAATTATCACACTTGCTGATGGTACTTTTACGGATGCGCCAGCTGGAACCTATACCACAGCAAATGCCGTCGCTTCCGCGCACATCCGTTTGAGTGATTAAGAATCTATAACCAATTCTCATGTGATGATTTTGTTATCTATTTTTGATCAAAATGACTTTCAAGTAACTGTTTCTCTGCTAATTCATTATTTTATTAGCTAAATGTATCTGCACATAATTTTTGCTTGAATTTTTAGGGTTCACCCTGCATATTAACGTTATGATTTATAATTTGTAAATCAGATCACTTTTTCTCTATAAGAGGGTTTTCTCAATGATGCGGATTGGTTTGTTCTTGCTTACCAACCTCGCGGTACTGGTTGTAGCTGGCATTATTTTGTCACTCTTCGGTGTCGGTAGTTACCATGGCGCGGGTGGCTTAAACCTAGGCAACCTATTAGTCGTCTGTTTTGTGTTTGGTATGGTGGGTTCGATTATTTCCCTACTCATGTCAAAGTGGATGGCTAAAAAAACCACTGGAACTGAATTAATCGACCCTAATGCACCTCGTAATCAGGCTGAAGCGTGGTTATTACAAGAAGTTGCTCAACTCTCTCAACGTGCAGGTATTAACATGCCTGAGGTTGGTATTTTCCCATCTTATCAGTCAAATGCATTTGCGACTGGTTGGAATAAAAATGATGCGCTGGTAGCTGTTTCGACAGGCTTATTAGAGCGTATGAATAAAGATGAGCTTCGTGCAGTACTTGCACATGAGATTGGTCACGTTGCTAACGGTGATATGGTGACACTTGCTTTGATTCAAGGTGTTGTAAACGCCTTCGTCATGTTCTTTGCACGTATTGCTGGTGACTTTATTGATCGTAATGTGTTTGGTCGTGAAGATGGTGAAGCACCCGGTCTTGCATATTTTGCGATTACCATCGTACTTGATATCGTATTCGGTATTTTGGCGTCTGCGATTGTGATGTGGTTCTCTCGTCAACGTGAATATCGCGCTGATGAAGCTGGAGCACGCTTAGCAGGTAAACAGGCAATGATTTCTGCGCTACTTCGTTTACAAGCAGAATCTGAAATGCCTGATCAAATGCCTAAAGAAATGAAAGCATTTGCGATTGCGGAAGGTAAGGAACAAGGTTTTAGCTTAGCGGCTTTATTCCAAACCCACCCAACAATTGAACAACGTGTTGCTGCGTTACAGCAATTAAATGTTCAATAATCAAAAATAGATGAAAAATAAAGCCTCCATTTGGAGGCTTTATTGTTTTAATCACAAATTCGTTAACTAGCTTTGAAAGATTGATAGAGCTGCCATGCATAGCTAAAACCAGCCCATAGGGCAATCAGTAATAACAAAACAACGGCTATTCCTAATAAGTCTGGAATACGTAACCAAATCCAGCTTACGATAGGATTTCGCCAAAAAGCTGAATTTTTTTGCTTTTGCTCTAAAGACTCATGTAAGAATGGATGTACCACATGAATATCATTGTCAACCTGATATTCCTCACGAATATGATCATGTACAATTTCTAATGTCTTGCGACTTGGGCGAATAAATACATCAAATAACGTCCCAACGATTGGTACAAATCCAACCAACATATCCATGATGGCTAATTTAACCACCCCATTTAATTTATGTTGAGGAACTCCAACCTCTCGTGCTTTTTTAAAAGCATAAAGTGTCAAAATAAATCCAGCGATATCACCTGCAAAAGGAACTGTACTTAACGCAGCATCGGCGCCCACACCTTGCTTAGTAAATGGGATACGCACCAAACTATCCATCGTATTTGCAAATTTAGCTAAGTCCCGTTCAACAGCAACTGCTTGCTGTTGAGTTAATTTTTTTTGTTGGGTCTGATTAGACATTCATTTAACCTAAACAACGTTTATGTATTGAGAATAAAGTAGTTTTTTAGTTTTGTCGGTACAAAAATTATTACTTACTTAGAATAAAATCATCGAAGCAATAAATAAGTACACAATGACGCCTGTTGCATCACAAATCGATGTCACCAAAGGTGCAGATGCACTAGCAGGATCAAGCCCGACCTTATTTAAAATAAACGGTAGGCTCATGCCAATTAAACAGCCCATTAACACAATACCCATCATGC
>NZ_DJLC01000233.1:0-5576 GCF_002434875.1 Acinetobacter sp. UBA6526
GAATAAACCTAAAGTGAGTCGATTGGTTAAGCTACGCTGTTCAGTTTCACTCGTTGTTTCGACATTTTTAGCATCAACAGTTTTAGACTCGCGTCCTAATAAACCTAATGTTGCACGGTTAATCCAGCTACCTTCTTTACGTGCAGCGCGTAAATTCACTTCACCATTTGATTTAACCAAATGTGGGTAATTGAGTTTTAAAATCTCGATATATTGTTGAGAAGTCGCTTGATCACCAAGTTTTTGATAGCTGTAAGCTAAAGTTGCTAACGCTTCAGGTGTTTGTGGTGTTTGAGGGTAATGTTCAATCACCCATTGTGCACGTTCAGCAGCAGCTAACCATGCTTTACGCTGAATATTGAATCGTGCGGCATTCATTTCATTTTCAGCAAGTTCTTGACCAATAAATTTCATGCGTTGTGCTGCATCAACAGAATATTGGCTACTTGGGAAACGACGAATGAGGTCAACAAAGTTTTGATAGGCAACTTTGATATAACTGACATCACGATGTGATTGTTGTAATGAGGTATAACGAATTAAACTGTCGTAGTTCATTTCCATGTTGGCAACGCCACGAACATAGTAGGCATAGTCAACATTTGGATGTTGCGGATTTAAGCGAATGAAACGATCAGCTAGTGCAATTGCACCTTCATAATCTTTTTGTTTGAATTTAGCGTAGAGAAGTTCAAGCTGTGCTTGTTGTGTATATTGTCCAGTAGGATAGTACGTATCTAAAGCTTCAAGCGATTTCACGGCATCAGTATATTGATTACGATCAAGCGATTTTTGTGCTTTATCAAAATAAACTTGTTCACTTGATTGCGGTCCTTTATCAACCACTTCTTTTTTGCTTGGATTGCTGCTACAGCCCACAAATGCAGATGCTACACCTAAAGAAAGCGCAAGCATCGTAATTTTATAACGTGGTAGCGACATAAAAACTCCTCTGTTATTCTGGGCAATGAGCTACAATGGTGCTATTAAACCACTTTTGTACCGATCATCAAATGACTTCAGCACAATCTTCCAATTCAAACATCTCTGAAACAGATTTCTTACTTGAAGATTCTGTCGATGCAGATAATCATAATTCTGACTCAACTGCAACACGTTTATCGTTGCAAATTCAACTTGATGAAGACTATTTAGGTCAACGTATTGATCAGGTCGCAGCACTCGTCTGGAGTGAGTTTTCTCGTGAGAAACTTAAACAGTGGATGAAAGACGGTCATCTGTTGGTAAATGGTAACACGGTTAAGCCAAAGTACCGTTGTGAAGGTAATGAGGTATTAACCCTAGATGTTGAGCTTGAAGCACAAACATCGAGTCAGCCTGAAAATATCCCGCTCAATATTGTTTATGAAGATGACGATATTATTGTGATCAATAAAGAAGTAGGGATGGTTGTTCATCCAGGTGCGGGTAATCCAACTGGAACTTTAGTAAATGCCTTACTTTATCACACGCCAAAACTGGCTGAGCTATCACGAGCTGGACTTGTTCATCGTATTGATAAAGACACCAGTGGCTTATTGGTCGTTGCTAAAAATCTGGAAGCTCAATTTTCATTGAGTAAACAATTGGCAAAGAAAACGGTTTATCGCGTTTATGATTTGATTGCCTACGGTAATATCATTGCAGGCGGAACGATTGATGAACCAATCAAACGTCATCCAGTTGACCGCGTTAAAATGGCGATTTTACCGGGTGGGCGTGATGCGGTAACACACTATAATGTCAAAGAACGCTTCCGTGACTTTACCCGTATTCAAGCGCAGCTTGAAACTGGCCGTACACACCAGATTCGTGTGCATTTTAGTTATTTAGGTCATGGTTTAGTTGGTGATCCTGTTTATGTGAATCGCGTTCGTTTTCCAGCAGGCGCTTCAGAAAAACTAACCGATATGCTGCGTAGCTTTAAACGTCAAGCACTACATGCAGCTAAGCTTGGTCTAGTACATCCACGCACTGGCGAAGAAATGATGTTTGAAGCACCGTGGCCAGAGGATTTCACTCAATTGGTTGAAGTTCTTCGTAGTGAAAATGAAGCGTATTAAGTAAAGCTCTACAATCCTCTAAATTTCCCTCCTTTAAGGAGGGAGACTTTTGTGAATTCAATGTCTTGCAGTGCTTTAAATTCCCACTCCTTTTAGGAGAGATTGACGGTAGAAAATATAGCTCAGGAGATATTTATGGAATTTGTACAAGATTTACCCAAAGGTATTTTCGTAGGGCAAACACGTATTGAAAATGCGCAAACGATAGCAACATCCGATAATCATTTAGCTGGTTTTAATTTAGCGCTACATGTCGATGATGATGCACAGCGCGTGCAACAGCATCGGATGATCTTATTAAATCAGCTATCAGAATTTGGTGTTGATAAAATAACGTGGATGATGCAAACACACAGCACTATTTGTCATACGATCAATGAGCAAATTCCATTTATCGCACTTGAAGGTGATGGTCTGGTGACTCAGCGCCAAGGTCATGCATTAATGATGATGACAGCGGACTGTCTTCCTATTGTACTCGGCAATTCTGAAGGGACAGAGGTTGCGAACCTACATGCAGGCTGGCGTGGTTTGGCCAATGGTATTATTGAAAATACAGTGACTGAAATGCAATCACAACCAACGTGGGCATGGTTGGGTGCGGCGATTAGTCAGCCTTGTTTTGAAGTGGGTGCTGAGGTAAAAGCTGCTTTTTGCGAAAAATATCCTGAATTGGAAAGCGCTTTTATTGCTGGTCAATTTGAAGGTAAATACCAAGCCGATTTATATGCGATTGCACGATTTATTTTAAATCGTTTTGGTGTGGAAACTGTTTTAGGTGGGGATCAGTGCTCTTATCAGCAAGATAAAGATTATTTTTCTTACCGTCGTGATCCTAAAACAGGACGAATGGCGACATTTGTTTTTATGCGATAAATATATCTTGCATTGCTGATTCGCCTTGAGTGGTTTAAAAATGTTAAACTTGATCTAATTCATTGGTTTTTAAATTTTCCATGTCTGTTATTGAGCAAATTACTCCCCAAGTCAAAGTTTGTGTGATTTATCATAGTCCTTATGGGCATACGGCAAAAGTTGCACAATATATTGCTCAAGGTGCAGAGCAAGCCGGTGCAGATGTGCATCTTATTTCTGTCGCTGCACCACAGTGGGATTTGATAGATCAAGCAGATGTCATCGTGATGGGTTGCCCAACTTACATGGGTAGTCTAACGTCTGCATTGAAACAATTTATGGAAGACTCATCTAAACGTTGGTTAGCGCGTACATGGCAAGGAAAAATTGCGGCAGGCTTTACCAATGGTGGTGGTTTAAGTGGTGATAAATTAGCGGTATTACAGCAAATTAATTTGTTTGCGATGCAGCATGGCATGTTATGGGCAGGTTTACCATTTATGCCGACAGGGCGTAGCCCACTAGACATTAACCGTATGTCGAGTTTTCTTGGCCTAATGACACAATCTGATAATGCCAGTGTCGAAATTACGCCGCCAGAAGGTGATTTGGAAACCGCTCGAAAGTTTGGTAAGTATTTGGCTGAATTAAGATTAAAGCATTCTTCTAGTTAGAAGATTAAAAAAACCTCCATGAGTTGGAGGTTTTTTATTACTTATGCAACATACGTGCTTTATCACGCTGCCAATCGCGGTCTTTTTCAGTCGCTCGCTTATCGTGCATTTGCTTACCTTTTACTAATGCAATTTCAAGTTTAACTAAATGACCTTTCCAGTAACATGCTAAAGGCACGCATGAATAACCTTTTTGATTCACTGCACCCATGAGTTGTTCAAGCTCACGACGCGACAGTAATAATTTACGTGTACGTGTAGCTTCTGGAACCACGTGTGTTGAAGCTGATAACAACGGTTGAATTTGCGAACCAAATAAAAATGCTTCACCATTTTTGAAAATGACATAACTTTCAGTCAAGCTCATACGACCAGCGCGAAGAGATTTAACCTCCCAGCCCTGTAATGACATACCTGCTTCAAATTTTTCTTCAATAAAGTAATCGTGACGTGCTCTTTTATTTTGAGCAATCGTGCCACCATTATGTTTTTTTACAACAATCTTGTTCATCTCAACCTTTTGAAAATGAATAATTAAATTCTAGAGTTTTTTCGAGTTACCCGTTTAGTTACCCGTTTTAAAAGGCTCTTAATTTAAAAAAGAAAGCCTGCGTTTAGCAGGCTATCATATCAGAATTCTACTTATGTTTTTCTACAACTATTTTCACACTTGATTCGTGCCAAAAGACTTCTTTCTCGCTAACTCTGATTGGCTGCGGAATTTCCCCATTTTTTATCATTCGATAAAACTTGGTTCTACCAATAGAAAGAAGAGCCATAAACTCTTTTGCTCGAATTCTACGATCAATTTTAAAGCTATGTGCGATACCCATTTTACACTCCCTCCAAATCTTGAATTTTGACTTTCGTATGCAAAACACTAAATGTCGGTTCTACGCTCCCAATCCTGTACAGAGCATCAGTCCCTGTAAGGTAAATTCTCAGTTGCTTTATCTGCTCTTTGAATGACTGAGTTTTCTTGTGAAAAAGATTACTCTGCATATAGCCATTCAACAGCGATGGGTCGTAAAAGATTTGGTAACCGTGAGTTTGTTCCACATTAAACTTTATCTTTTCAAAAAAACTAAAGTTTGTGAGGTGTGCAGGGCTATCCAAGAAATCACGTTTTATTAGGATGATGAATCGTAATTTCATCTGTCTATTGGGTAATGGTTCTTTTTTCAAAAGAACCGCCAGTAATTGCTCACTATCCAGATTATTGATGAAGCCAGTTTTTACATCCTCAATAAATTGATCTAATTGAGGAGAATGCAGGTGAGATGAATCCATTACGGATATGAACTCATAGAATGCGAACCCATTTGATTCTTTCTGGACTGCTTTTAGGGCATCGCTAAGCTCTTGATCACTCAACTTATGAGCATCATCCCAACCTTCTTTTAACTCTTTAAAATGATGAGTTAGCAGAATATCTTGAAATTCACGAATGAAATTAGAGCCTCTTATAGGATCAATTTTCCAAGAATGCTGTTGATCAATTAACCCATGTCGCTTTGCTAATCCAATTCCGAGATTTAGTTGGGGGTGTAGCATTACTTTCATGACACCATTCACCCATGGTAAATGATGTACCCATTGTATTGACTTTATTAGTTTATCTACATTTTCAGGTAAAGTTTGAGGGGGCAAACGGTACGCTGGGAACACAGGTTGACTGGGTAAACGAACTTTCGATAATTCGTTAATAACTTGTCCGATCTCAACTGGGCTTGGGTGTGGTTGAGTGATTCTAGCAATTTTGCTCATATACGCTGAATGTAGCAGCGGAGCATCATTTTTCTTAAACATATTATTTACCTCCGCTTTTTTTATTTACGGAAGACTTGTCGTCTTGTGATTGTGATGTTTTGCGTGGTCGGCCAGCGTTGCTAATTTTTTTGGGCTTCTGGCTTTTTTGCAATGATCTATATTCAGATGAATCCAGTGTTCTGAATATAAATGCTTGATCTGCTTTACACAGGTA
>NZ_DJLC01000100.1:0-4718 GCF_002434875.1 Acinetobacter sp. UBA6526
AATATTGACTTAAATTTCGCGCATATTATACAAAATAGACTAATTTGTCTATTTTGTATAATTATCGTTAAAAAGGTTTGTTTTGTCTTTCATAAATTCCATCACTCATTATTTTATAAATATTTTCTAAATCAGCACGATGCGCATTTATTAATAGATTACGATGCATACTTAATATATTTTGATCGCCACGCATTGCTGGTCCAGTCTGCATTTTTTGAGGATCATTCTGCGTTGCTTTATTTGCTGTTTCCATAATCAAAGGGAATAACAAATTAAAATCAACGCTTTCGGCATCTACAATTTGTTTGGCCATGTCATAACAATAATTACTAAAGTTACAAGCAAACACAGCAGCTAAATGCAATGTTTGGCGCTGCTTAGAACTATATTGATAAACACAATCACTTAATTCATTTGCTAAATCAGTTAATACGTTTAGATCTTGTGTGTTGGTCGCCTCAACAAATAAAGGAGTATCAGACCAGTTGACTTCTCGCTCAAAACTAAATGTTTGTAATGGATAAAAAACACCTGCACGAAAGTGTGATTCCGCAAGCACTGATAAACTCGTACTACCAGAGGTATGAACAATTAGACTATCAGGAACATATTGAGACACGTTCTTAATTAACTCAGAAATTGCTTGATCACTTACAGCAATGATGACTAGATCAGTCTGGCGATTCAAGTGCTCTATTTGATTGATTGCTTCTGTATTTACTCGATCTGCCAAGTTTTGTGCGTTTTGCTGATCACGACTAAAAACTTGAATAATTCTATGCTTTTTTGCTAGAACTAAAGCCAAGTGGTTTGCTACACGTCCGGCACCAATCAATGTAATCCGCATCATCTCAATCTTGAATCTTTATTTGCACAAAGCTAAGCATGCCAATAAAAAACGGATGAATCAATTTATGCTTTTATAATTTATACATTGGATACAATATTTCCCAATTTAATCAAAAGACTTCCTCCACCAAGTTCAAAATACTTATTGAGCAACAGATGCATCCAAATCATCTACAGGAACCTCGAGCTGCTGATGGTGACAAGACTGCCACAACCAAACGATTAGCAAACCCAGAATCAAAAAGCCAATGATTGGAAAAATACCCATCTTGCGACCGAAGTTAACAGATGAATGATTTGATTCAGTGTTCAAATTTTGTTGATTTAAGATCAAGCCAACTGGTGTTAACAAACTCATTACCCAAGTAGGTAATAGCGACTGAATAGAATCGTTATGTTGCTTCAGATATTTCAAAATACTAGCGCTATCATTCCCTGCTTCGTTTGTTAATGCTGTTAAACATTTTGGAATTGCTTTATTGATAATTTGTTCAGTTTCAAATGGAATAAGTTTGGCTGTTGAGATATTAGCTAAAAATACCGTTTTAATTTGCTCATTATGACCAAGTAAATCTGATAATGAAGGCATAATAATTTCTTTTAGCTTCTGAATAAATTCAGGTTTAGCCGTTAAGATAGATAAAAATATGGGATAAAACTTAGAAAGCAACGCACTTTTTTCGTTAGATAAACCATCTTGCTCTTGAATAAGCTCGGAAGTCACTTTTTTCTTTAACAATTCCATCGGATTTGTCGACATGGTAATCGCTCCAATAAATATAATTTTTCATTTAGACCGCTTATTTAATTATTGTTTCAAAGCTTCTAAAGTTTTTCTTATTGTAGCTAATTATCTTGTTTTTATTCGTTTTTTATATCATATAAATACAATATTCATATTTTGGTTTACAAAGCAGAATAAGCCGATAAGTCTTATTCTGCCTAGTTCCAAGCAAACTTATACAAAGGTACTAAGCACTTTACCAGTCAGTTGCTGACCGAGTAATGGTGTATTTTTACCTTGAGAAATAATCGTGTCTTTAGAAACTGTCCATGTCAGCGTAGGATCAACTAAAACCCAACCAGATTCTTGCTGCCAGCGTGCTGTCATATTCGCAACTGCTGCTGGAGTAGAGGTAACTTTTTCAACCCATTCTAAAGGTTCAAAAACACCTTCTTGAATAAGCTGGATACCTAAACCAACATAAGTATCAAAAGCTGTAATTCCAGATTGGGTCTCAGCAAAAGGTGCCATCTTTGCAGAACTGCTTAATGGTTCATGATGTGTACAAATCGCATCAATCACACCGTCTTTTACACCTTCACGCAATAACTCTTTATCTTGAATTGAGCGTAATGGCGGACGAACATGTGCAAGTGAATTGAAGCCATCTGTTAACTCTTCGGTTAAATGCAGTTGATGCATTGCGACATCAGCAGTCACAGGTAAGCCTTTATTTTTTGCAGCGCGGATCAACTCAACAGAAGCACCACAAGACAACAAACCAAAATGTGCTTTCACACCGGTTGCTTCAATCATTAAAAGATACTTCGCAATTGCCACTGTTTCAGCAATTGCTGGAATCATTGGCAAACCTTGACGTGAGGCAATAAAGCCCTCATGCGCACAACCATCTTTGGCAATTTGTGGCTCTTCTGCATAGAAAACTACGGTTAAACCCAAACCTGCTGCATACTCTAACGTACGAATCACAACATCATCATTTTCAAAAGCAGCATTAGCATTTGAAACAGCCGTACAACCACCCTTCTTTAAACCCGCCATGTTTGCAGGTTGTTTTCCATTTAAACCTTGGGTTTGTGCACCAATGATTTGTAAATAAATACCACCATCCAGTTTTGCTTTTTCAATTAAGCCATGAATAAGCGCACCATTATCTTGAACAATTGGCTTGGAATCTGGTGGTGTTATGACATGCAAAATACCATTTGCGAGTGCCGCTTTACCTTCTGACTTTAAGGTTCCGTGTTGTTGCTGGCCAGGTTCACGCAGACGTGCACATAGATCGACCATTGTCGGCATTAACCATTTATCTTGACCATCGATCGTTTCATCAACTTGATCTACAGCATTGATCAACTTGCCATTTTCAAGATAAACCGTTTTCACTTGATCAGTCTTTTCAATCGGATCGAGCACACGGACATTTTCAATTTTTACAATACTCATGTGATCTATCCTTTATAGTGAAATCGCTTCAATTAAACCTTGCTCTTGGAGCTGTCCTTGCATTGCTAATGCCAGTACTGCCATACGTACAGCAATACCGTTAGTCACCTGCCTAAGAATCACAGATTGATTACCATCAGCAACACTTGAATCAATTTCTACACCGCGATTCATTGGTCCAGGATGCATCACAATACAATCAGGTTTAGCTAAAGCGAGACGTTCTTTATTTAAACCATACATCTTGTAAAATTCAGATTGTGAAGACAGTGCTGGAGAATCAATACGTTCATTCTGAATACGTAGCGCGATGATCACGTCGCAATCCGTCACACCCTCATCCATTTTGTTAAATAGACGAACATGCTCACCATATTCATTGAAGCCAACTGGTAATAAAGTGTTCGGTGCAATCACGCGAATATCTTTGCAACCGAGTGTTTGCAATGCCGCCACATTTGAACGTGCAACACGCGAGTGTTTGATATCACCAATAATTGCCACAGAAAGTTGTTCAAATGGCTTGTTGGTTTCACGACGAATTGTCAACATATCTAACATGGCTTGAGTCGGGTGTGCATGTCGACCATCGCCTGCATTAATGATTGCGACATTAGGACAAACATCTTTGGCAATAAAATGTGCTGCACCCGAAGATGAATGACGAACCACAAAAATATCCGCAGCCATCGCTTCTAAATTCCAAAGCGTATCTCGTAACGTTTCACCTTTCGATGTACTTGAACGTGCGATATCAATATTCAAGACATTTGCTGACAAACGTTTTGCCGCTGCCTCAAATGTTGTACGTGTACGAGTTGAGTTTTCAAAGAAAAGATTCATCACCGTTAGTCCTTCTAATAAAGGACGGTTGATCAAATTATTATTTTCATCTAAGAAGCTTTGCGCTGTATCTAAAATCTTAGTGAGGCTTTCTTTGGAAAGACCTTCAATAGTTAAAAAGTGCTTGAGATTTCCTTGTTGATTGAGTTGAATCTGACTCAAAGTATGCAATGCCGCCAAGTGCATAAGAGATTCCTGACACGTTAAGTTAACGCATTATACAGATTTTGGATTTCATGCGCAGTTGAACTTTTCAGCACTTAAGTAAAAATCTCTAGATCTTTTCCATGATCTTATTTTATTCAACATGAGAGTATCAATTCTGAATATTAATCCATATCTATATATTCTAAAAGAAGGATAAGGATGTAAACATCAGTGCTACATCCTTTTAATTTTCTATTTTTTAATGACTTATAATTTACCTTAATGCACCAATATAGTGATGGTGAACTTGCGCTTGATAAATTTCCTCTGCTGTCACGTCCATCGAATATGTTTCTTGCTGCACTTCTTTTTGTTTTTTAGCTTCAACCTTCGACTCTTCGATCATTACAGCTGGTTCAGGATACAAATCAATTAATGGGCGCAAACGTGCCACTTGTTTTTCTAACTCTTCATCTTCAGTCGATAAAGCGATATCAACAATATGCTTTGCATAATCTTTATTATTCACGAGATACATCACATCAATTACACGTCCACATACACGTCTTAAACGTACATACATTTGCGTTGCAATTGCAAAAGCTTCAGCATTTACTAGCACTTCACTATTCATGTTCTCTTTCATAACAACCCCACAGCCATTCAATTAAAATTCTTAAGTTGC
>NZ_DJLC01000246.1:0-33173 GCF_002434875.1 Acinetobacter sp. UBA6526
ATTGACTGCAAAAATTGATAATTTACGTAGTGGAAATAAAGAAATTGAAAATGCAGTTGTCAGCCTCGCAGGAACTCGAAAAGCACATCTATTAAAAGTTGAAAGTAAAAATCGCCAGTCAAATTTCTATGTTCAACTTGCTGGTGGCTTCAATGCAAATAATGATTGGTTAGGGCAATTGCAAAAAGGCAACTTTAGCTCACGTCGTGTCAACTTAGTGCAAAGTCAAAACGTGCCAATCATTTATACAACCTCATTGTCTGAACTGTATATCGGTCAGCATTGTTGGCAGAGTTCAAATAGTCAACTGTGCCTTGATCAAGCAGCACGTTTGAGTAAAGCGAAAGGTAACTTTTCTGTTGTCACTAAAAACCTTGAACTCAATGACTTTGCAGCATTTATGCCTGAAGGTTTAGCTGTTACTGGTCAGTTAAATGGTTATGCGCGTGGCTCATGGGTAAATGGTAGTCGACCAAAACTCGATGCCAGTCTAGTCACACGTAAAGGTGAAATTGGTTTAGCTGCGGCTGATCCACAAGATATTGCAACGACAGTAACGTATGACGAGTTAAGTCTGATTGCGAAAAGTGTGAATGATGGTTTGTTGTTCCGGGTTGATATGAAAACACCTGATATTGGAACGGGGTATGCCAATGTAATTATCAATCCATATCAAAATAACATGCCGATGCGAGGTGAAGTTGCATTTGATGATGTTCAACTAAAAGTATTCAAACCGTTCATCAAAGATGTTCGTTCAATGTCAGGTACATTGGCACTCGCTGGTAAGGTCAATGGAACGCTGACTCAGCCTCAGATTACGGGTGAGATGCGATTAAAAAATGGTGCGATCAGTATGATTTCGTTACCTGTGAATCTTAGCAATATTCAGCTTTATTCATCGATTCGCCAAGACTCAGCAAGTATTGATGGTGCATTTAACAGCGGTCGTGGTGTAGGGCGTCTCAAAGGTAGCTTTGATTGGAAAAATGATCCACATTTAGCTTTAACATTAAAAGGTGACAATTTACTGGTTCGACAAGCACCGATGATCACTGCGATTGTGCAACCTGATTTAAGTTTGGATGTTTATCCATTCCAGCAAAAATTAAGTTTGAAAGGTTCAATTGATGTGCCACGTGCTCGTATCTCGATGCCAG
The DNA here is from genome assembly GCF_002434875.1 of Acinetobacter sp. UBA6526. Lineage (NCBI taxonomy): Bacteria > Pseudomonadati > Pseudomonadota > Gammaproteobacteria > Moraxellales > Moraxellaceae > Acinetobacter > Acinetobacter sp. UBA6526. Next base: position 1,161 of record NZ_DJLC01000246.1, read on the forward strand.
AAAGTTCTGCAACTGTAGTTAATGTTTCACCAGATGTTCGTGTCGTACAGCAAGGTCAAGATTTATTAGCAACTTTGAAAGCAGCTAAACCTTGGGAAATCCGTGCAGATATGACAGTGACTTTAGGAAATCAAGTCATCTTCCAAGGCTTTGAAAGTAATATTCCTTTAGTCGGTCGTCTACATTTATCTCAACGTGGTTTAGAAACTGCAATGCGTGCCAATGGTGCAATTGGTGTAAGTCAAAAAGTCAAAATTGAAGCTTATGGTCAAAGCTTAGATCTTAATCGAGCAATTGCACGTTTTAATGGGCCATTAGCAAACCCAACTCTTGATATAGATGCGAATAAACCTGTCCAAGGCAGCATGGTAGGCGTACGTGTGACTGGTACAGCAACCGTTCCGAATGTACAGGTTTATAACGATGCAGGTTTATCTGAACAAGAAGCACTAAATGCATTGTTAACTGGTCGAATCAATGAGGGTAATACAGGCTTGAGTAATACCGAAGGCTTTAAGTCGGATGTAAATAACACCATTGCTGCTGCGGGTATTAGTATGGGGCTTGGTGGAACACGAGCGTTAACCAATCAAATTGGACGTACTTTCGGATTGAGTGGTTTAGCGCTTGATGCACAAGGAACAGGTGATGATACACAAGTGAGTTTAACGGGATATATCACACCTGATCTATTCATTCGTTATGGTATTGGCGTGTTCACGCCTGTGAACAAACTTACATTGCGTTATCAAATGAATCGACGATTATATTTGGAAGCAAGCCAGTCTTTAGAAAGGGCGATTGATATATTCTATAATTGGCGTTTTTAATCCATTTCAGTCAAACCTGCTTTATTTCGATAAAGCAGGTTTTTTGTTTGTGGTTATTTTTGCAAATAAATGTGATACAATTAATATAAGTAATTGAAAATTAAAGAATAAATGACATTTTTTGGAGAAATGAGATGAAATCTGTCACTTTTAGTCAGGTTTTGGCAACTGTAAGCATTTGTATGCTGAGTAGTTTATTTCATGTGAATGCGAAAGAATATTACAAGTGGGTTGATGCACATGGTGTAACAACATACTCAGCAACGCCACCGCCAGCTGAAAAACAAGAACCTCAACTTGATCCTGCGCAGAAAAAAATAAATGCTGTGGCATCGCCGCCAACTGCTGTAATTCCACCTCAATCCAATAATGAGGTTAAAACCAACTCAACTACAGTGAAATCAACAGTAAATGCTCCAGCAAAAAATACCACTGTGAGTACAAAAATAGAGGTGAATATTCCATTAAAAAGCTGTAATGGGGTTAGATGTTGGGATACGAAAGGTAAGCATTACAACTTAGTTCAGGGCAATACTTATTTGTCAGCGACTGGTGGTAAATGCCAAAAAACAGGCAACAACATGCATTGTAGTAAATAATTTGTATGCTTTTATTAATGGAAGCCATGTTTTAAAAACATCTTTTTGCAAAATGACTGAGTTTCAGTATGATGTGTGCATTCGATTAGCCGCAGTATGATGATGAAAAAAGTTCTATTGATTGCATTGGGTTTAGCTTTGGTTGGTTGTGCTGAAAAAAAGCCGTTAACACCTGAAGAAAAATGGCATGGCTATTGCGTCAGTGTGGGGAATGCAGCACGTTCGATTACTTTAGATCGCCAAAATGGAATTGAACAGAAACAAGCAACAGAACATGCGGGTAAAATCGAAGATGAAACGACACGTAAATTCATTTTTGAAATTATTGAAAATGTGTATGCAATTCCAGCAGATCAATTGAAATCTGATCCAGAAGCATTACGTGAAAAGTTAAAGCAAGAATACACTGATAAATGTTTGGCAACACCACATGATAAATTGCCAAACTATAAATTATTCTAATGTTAAAATGAAAAGACAACGTTGTTGTCTTTTTTTATGCATTTAATTCATTGTTTTATTGGACTTTAAGCTACTACCAAAGCGGTATTTAAAACAGATGAACATTTCGCTATAAAATAATGGGCATCACGTAGAAATACGGTAGTTGCATTAACTTTTAACGCGAAGTCTAGTAAAATTTTGCTATCCATATTACTTGTAAAGCTTGTATAAAGCTGGAACTTACAAGTAATTTTTTAAAGAAGAGGAATAACACCGTGCTAGAAGCTTACCGCCAACACGTTGCAGAACGTGCCGCACTCGGAGTCCCACCGAAGCCGCTTGATGACGCTCAAACTGCTGAATTAGTAGCATTATTAAAAAATCCACCAGCAGGCGAAGAAGCATATTTAGTTGATTTGCTTGAAAACCGTGTTCCAGCAGGTGTTGACCAAGCTGCTTATGTAAAAGCTGCTTTCTTAGCTGCGATTGCAAAAGGCGAAGCAACTTCTCCACTTGTTACTAAAGAGCGTGCTGTTTACTTACTCGGTACTATGCTTGGTGGTTACAACGTAGCACCACTTGTTGAACTTCTTGACAATGCTGAACTTGCAGAATTAGCTGCTGAAGCATTGAAAAAGACTTTACTTGTATTTGATGCGTTCCATGACGTTGCTGATAAAGCAAAAGCGGGCAATGCAAATGCAAAAGCAGTTTTACAATCTTGGGCTGATGCTGAGTGGTTCACTAGCCGTCCTGACGTAGCTGAAGAAATCAAAATCACTGTGTTCAAAGTAACTGGTGAGACAAACACTGATGACTTATCTCCAGCGCAAGACGCTTGGAGCCGTCCAGACATCCCATTGCACGCAACTGCAATGTTGAAAAACGAACGTGATGGTATCAACCCTGAAAAACCAGGTGAAGTTGGTCCTACAACTCAAATCAACGATTTGATCGCGAAAGGCAACCAAGTTGCTTACGTAGGTGACGTTGTTGGTACAGGTTCAAGCCGTAAATCAGCGACTAACTCTGTACTTTGGTTCTTCGGTGACGAACTTCCACACATTCCAAACAAAAAAGATGGTGGTGTGTGCTTAGGTGGTAAAATTGCTCCGATTTTCTTCAACACAATGGAAGATGCTGGTGCGTTACCTGTAGAAATCGATGTTTCTGACATGAACATGGGTGACGAAGTTACACTCAAGATCAATAAAGAAGCAGCGACAGTTACTGCATTCAAAAACGGCGCTCAAATCGCTGAATCAGAACTTAAAACACCTGTACTTTTAGACGAAGTACGTGCTGGTGGTCGTATTAACTTGATCATTGGTCGTGGTTTAACAGCTAAAGCACGTGAAGAGTTAGGTCTTCCTGCTTCTGACTTGTTCCGTCAACCAAAACAACCTGCTGACACTGGCAAAGGCTTCACTCAAGCTCAGAAGATGGTAGGTCGTGCATGTGGTCTTGCTGAAGGCCAAGGTATCCGTCCGGGTACTTACTGTGAACCTAAGATGACAACTGTTGGTTCTCAAGATACAACTGGTCCTATGACTCGTGATGAGTTAAAAGACTTGGCTTGCTTGGGCTTCTCAGCTGACTTAGTAATGCAATCTTTCTGTCACACTGCTGCGTATCCAAAGCCAGTAGACGTAACAACTCACCATACATTACCTGACTTCATCATGAACCGTGGTGGTGTATCTTTACGTCCGGGTGACGGTATTATCCACTCTTGGTTAAACCGTATGTTACTTCCAGATACAGTAGGTACTGGTGGTGACTCACATACTCGTTTCCCAATTGGTATTTCATTCCCAGCGGGTTCTGGTCTTGTAGCGTTTGCTGCTGCAACTGGCGTTATGCCACTGGATATGCCTGAATCTGTACTTGTTAAGTTCAAAGGTAAAATGCAGCCTGGTATCACTTTACGTGACCTTGTACATGCAATTCCTTACTACGCGATTCAAGCAGGTGACTTAACTGTAGAGAAGAAAGGTAAGAAAAACATCTTCTCTGGTCGTATCCTTGAGATCGACTTGTCAGAAATGGAAAATGACTTAACAGTTGAGCAAGCATTCGAGCTTTCTGATGCATCTGCTGAACGTTCGGCTGCTGGTTGTTCAATCACACTTTCTGAAGGCAAAGTTGCTGAATACCTACGTTCTAACATCACAATGTTGAAGTGGATGATCGCTGAAGGTTATGGCGATGCACGTACACTTGCACGTCGTGCTGAAAACATGCAGAAGTGGTTAGACAACCCAAGCTTGTTAAAAGCTGATACTGATGCGGAATACTTAAAAGTTTACGAAATCGATCTTGCTGACATCAAAGAACCAATTCTTTGCTGCCCGAACGATCCAGACGATGCAAAACTTCTTTCTGACGTTCAAGGCGACAAAATTGATGAAGTATTCATCGGTTCTTGTATGACGAACATCGGTCACTTCCGTGCGGCTGGTCAATTGTTAGATAAAGTGCCAAGTGGTTCATTATCTACTCGTTTATGGTTGGCTCCACCAACTCGTATGGACGAGCATCAATTGATGGAAGAAGGTATGTACAACATCTACGGTCGTGCTGGTGCGCGTACTGAGATGCCGGGCTGTTCATTGTGTATGGGTAACCAAGCACGTGTAGCACCGAACACAACATGTGTATCGACTTCTACTCGTAACTTCCCGAACCGTTTAGGTCAAGGTGCAAACGTTTACTTGGCTTCTGCTGAGCTTGCATCTGTAGCTGCGGTTCTTGGTAAATTACCAAGCCCAGAAGAATATCAACAGTACGCGTCGCAAATCGACAGTGCTTCTGCTGACATCTATAAATACTTGAACTTCGATCAAATGGGTGAATATACCAAAGAAGCTGATCAAGTAGATACTAAGAAAATCCAAGCTGCTCAATTGACTTAATGAGCTAGGATTAAGAAAAGCCGAAAGGTTTTTCCCTAGCACAAGAGCAAATCTATGATTTGCTTGAGCAAAAAGCTAGAATAAGGGCTGAGTAATCAGCCCTTATTTATTGTAAAATGAAAAGCATTTTAAATATAAAGACAATATTCTTGAATTGGAAAATATTCTTTATAAAGAACAAAGTCTTGAAGAGTTAGATCGCTCAATTCAACAATTATTTTCTAGGATACTCAAAGAATATCCTTATCTAAAATTACCAATGTTTTCAATTATTCCAACAAAGAATCTAGAATTTATTGTTTGGTATCAAGATCCAAATGCTATTACCGAAACTTTACTAATTAAGCAAAATAGTTTTGATGCATATATATGGAAAAGTGCTAATCAGAAATGGTATTTAGATGATTTGTATTCTAGACCTCATGAGATTGCTCAAAAATTAATAGAAAGTATTCCTGTATTTCATTCTATTCCTGAGAACCCTAAAGAGGTAAAGCATCTACTTGAGGTAGGAATGATGCACTTTGATTCTACTTCGTTCCCAAAATTTTCAAAAGTAAAGCCAAAGGATTGTAGAGAGGTGCTGACATGGGATGATCGCTTCTTATTAGTGGGGACTCAGCAGAATAACCTTAAAATTTATAGTTATGAAGAATGGAACGCTTTAATAGGTCGAGAGAATTTTTATTTAGATTAAAGGGTGATTGTTTATGGCACTTATACATGATTTTGTTATTATTAAATAAGAATGAATTTTCTTATGATGATTTTTGTGAGCTGATCGATAAACCTGCTTTTTACCATTAGCTTAAATTTAATAGAAAAATAACGTAAAAGTATAACGTGAAACAATTAATCACCTAACTCTTATATGGAATTAAAAGCATTCCGTTATGATTGTCGAGAACCTATTATAAATAAGAGAAATATATGAGCTTTAAAGATAAAGTTGTGATCGTGACTGGTGGAGCAAGTGGTATTGGTTTGGCATCAGTTAAGAGCTTTGCTCAGCAAGGTGCAAAAGTAGTTATCGCAGATCTCAGTGAGCGAGGGCAGAATATTAGTGAAGAATTAAATAAAAATGGTTTTATTACGGCATTTTTTAAAATTGATGTTCGTAGCGAGCAAGAAAATAAAGATCTCGTTAATTTTACTTTAGATAGGTTTTCTGGTTTGGATATCGTATTTGCTAATGCTGGAATTGCAAATGATGCTCGAATTGATCAGCTTGATTTTGAACGCTGGAAGAAAACTATTGATATTAATTTAAATGCAGTCTATCTATTGGATAAATATGCAATTGAATATTGGGTGCAAAATAATAAAAAGGGCATCATTGTCAATTGTGGTTCTATTCATAGCTGGGTTGGTAAGCGTGCTGTAACAGCTTATGCAGCTGCAAAAGGTGGTGTGAAGCTTTTGACCCAATCTCTTGCAGTTGACTATGCAGCAAAAGGTATTCGTGTAAATGCGGTTTGCCCAGGTTATATCGATACGCCTCTATTGACGGTGTTAGATGAGAAACACAAACAGGACTTTGTCGATTTACACCCCATTGGACGTTTAGGTAAACCAGAAGAAGTGGCAAATGTAGTGTTATTTTTAGCTAGTGAACAAGCTTCATTTGTGAATGGTGCATCTATATTGGTTGATGGTGGTTACACAGCACAATAATTGTTGAAAAAATTATAAAACTTGTGTTGTGGAAATTTAATAACTTAGTTTTATTAATTTTTGGTTAGATGCTTCGATGTAAAAAAATAGCCATATCAGATTTAAGTTTGATATGGCTTTTTAAATTAATTTTTTGTGGGAAGTCACCAATAACCCAACATTTTCCACCAAAGTCCGCCAATTACCACAAAGATGATGATATTAACAACACTCATGACAAAACCAGCTTTCCACCATTCACCCAGTGTGGTGTAACCCGAACCGAATACCACAGGTGACGTACCCGTTGCATAATGGGTTAAGGTCATCATGATGCTTGACGCTGCTGCCATCATTAAGGCAAATAACATCGGTGGCGCACCTAGTGCAAGTCCAGCCGTATAGAAGGCTGCAAACATGGCAGTGATGTGTGCCGTGGTACTAGCAAACATATAATGGGCATACAGATATGCGAGCATTAACAATAAACAGGCAGGCATCCAACTTAGCCCCAATGAGCCGATACTACTTTCAAGTAAACCCGAGAACCAAGTAATCAAACCAAGCTTATTTAAATAAGTCGCCATCATCACCAAAGCAGCGAACCAAGTAATGGTATCCCACGCGCTTTTTTGCGTCAGAATATCATCCCAAGTCAAAACACCTGTAAGTAGTAATAATGCTAAACCGATGAATGCAGTTGCTGTTGGATCAACAGCCCATGAAGCACCAAAAATCATCGCAGGAATACCTGCCCACAACAGCAACAATATTCCAAAAACACCAAGCATAATGATTTCATCTTTACTCACTGAACCCATTTCTTTGAGTTTGGTTTTCGCAAACTGTGCGGCATTGGGTGTTTCTTTGACTTCAGGTGGATACATCCAATACATAATCAAAGGCATGATAATTAAAGCAATCAGACCCGGAACTAACATTGCGATTGCCCATGTGCTCCAGCTTAATGAAATTTCGCTATTTGTCGCTTTAGCAACAAGATCAACCACCAATGGGTTTGGGGCGGTTGCGGTTATAAACATTGCAGAGGTAATTGGATTGGCTTGATAATTGACGAGAGATAAAAATTTCCCCATACGACCCTCAGTGCCTTTGGCTGGATCAGAGTCATAACTGGTAGAAATTGCACGTACAATCGGATGGATAATTCCACCACCGCGTGCTGTATTACTTGGCGTTACAGGAGCAAGGATTAGTTCAGACAGTACCATACTGTATCCGATACCGATGGTTTTTTTACCCCACACAGCGATAAATAAATATCCTAAACGTGCACCAAGCCCAGTTTTCTGCAAGCCTTTCGAGATCATGATTGAAATACCAATCAACCAGATCAATGGATTTGCAAAGCTACTCAAAGCATCTTTGATTGCGCCAGATGGGCTATCATTCGTTACGCCAGTGACGGCAACTAAGGTGATTGCAATGATTGCAATCGCACCAATCGGCATCGCTTTTCCGATAATGGCAGCAATCACACCAACAAACATTGCCAATAAATGCCAAGCATTTGGATCAACACCAGCTGGTACAGGAATGGCAAACCAAATAATCAATGTAAGAAATAAAGAAATAAGTGTAGGGATAGGTTTGAATCCCATTTGTTTTCCCCTTGTTATCATGGGTTTAATAAAATTTATAGTTCTTTATGAAAGTATCGTTAAAGAAGCAACCGTTAAGTTTCTATTATCAAAGCATTAGCTAGATTGATTCAAACAGAGTTTTGTTTATAGAGCGTTATAGATCAATCAATGCATAAATCACTTATCAAACAACCAAGCAACGTGTTACATTTTTAAAAGCTTGAGATAACTATAAGTAGGATATGACTAATTTTTCGTTACAACGATTACGCCTTTTTGTTTATAACAATTTGCACAATGATGACTATCAAACCACTTTTAGTCGATGTGTGAACTATTTCCTTATTTTTCTGATCGTTGGAAATGTCGCTGCGGTTATATTGGAGTCGATCACAGAAGTCTATATTGCTTATAGAAACTATTTTGATATGTTCGAGTTTACCTCGATCGTGATCTTTTCTGCTGAATATTTCTTGCGATTTTGGAGTGTTGCTGAAAATGATCCGACAGATTCCGCATGGAGCCAGCGCTGGAAATGGGCAAAAAGTGGTGGAGCAATTATTGATTTAATTGCTATTTTACCTGCTTACTTTAACTTCTTTGTACATATCGACTTACGCGTATTACGTATCCTCCGATTATTGAGACTCCTGAAACTCACGCGTTATTTTGTTTCTTTGCAAATCTTACTCAGAGTCATAAAACGTGAAAAAGGCTCGTTTCAGGCAGTTATTTTCATTCTTGTGATTATGATCGTTATGGCTGCATCTGGAATTTATGTTGTCGAAAATAAAGCTCAGCCTGAAGCGTTTAGCTCTATTCCAAAAGCCATGTGGTGGGCGGTTGTTACCTTAACAACGGTAGGCTATGGAGATGTAACACCTGTTACCAGTATGGGTAAGTTTCTCGGTGCTTTGATCACTATTCTCGGGGTTGGTATAGCGGCATTGCCAGCAGGTATTTTGGCTTCTGGTTTGGCAAATGAGTTGAATCAAAGAAATCAGAAATTAGAACAAGAATTTAGGGAGCTTTTACAAGCACAGGGCAATGATGTATTACATAATCAAGCAGAGCTTGAAAAACTAAGGCAGCGTGTAGGTTTACCTAAAGAGCAAATGCACGAGATTATTGTACAACTCATGCGTGAACATTTGCTTGAAGAGCAAGACAAAAAACAGGGAAAGAAACATTACTGTCCTTATTGCGGTGAAAATCTTGCTGAATAATTCAAAGATTTATCATAGAAATTTAGATCAGAATTAAGCTTAAAACTCTTAATCATTTTTATAGTTTATCAAGTTAAAAATAGGCAGTGTAGATGCTTAGAGCTTTTTATATTCAAAATAAAAGCTTTGAAAATTAAGTTTTACTTAATAGAAATTAAGATCTATTTAAAAAAGTTAACAATAATCTTTATCATTTGTGATAGTTTCTTATTATCTATCTTTTTTTAAGCTTATTTTAAGTTTACGCATCCTATGAAGTTCTCCCAACATGATTAAGCGGCGTTACCTGATTTTATTATTGCTTCCACTGGCATTTATTTCTTTATTTGTCGGTGTGGGAGAGATGAGTCTTGCTGGTCTTTGGACTGGCAATCCTCAAGAGTGGCAGTTGTTTTGGACCAGTCGTTTACCCCGTTTGATGGCGATTATTGTGGCGGGTGCAGGTCTAAGTGTCTGTGGTTTGATTATGCAGTCACTGAGTCGCAACCGCTTTGTCTCTCCAACCACCGCAGGTCTATATGACTGTGCACGTTTGGGTGTATTGGTTTCGATTATTTTACTGCCAAGTGCTTCAATCTTTATTAAAACTGGTTTTGCGATTGTCGTAACGCTCATTGGTGCGATGGCATTTATGAGTATTCTGGCGACTTTAAAGCATCGTGATACCGTTTTTGTTCCACTGGTGGGGATGATTTTTGGCAGTATCATTTCTGCATTTACCACCTTTATTGCGCTGCAACTGGATTTATTGCAGAACTTAGCAGGTTGGTTGCAAGGGGATTTTTCCACCATTTTAAATGGTCAATATGAGCTGATCTATCTCAGCGTGCCTGTTCTGATTCTGATTTATATCTTTGCCAATCGTTTTGTTTTGGCTGGGTTAGGGCAGGATTTTGCGACGAATCTTGGACTGAATTATAAGCAGACCCTTTTTATTGGCCTACTACTGGTTTCGGTCATTACGGGTGTGGTGATTGTCACTGTGGGCGCGATTCCATTTCTTGGATTGATTGTACCGAATCTGGTGAGTCTGTATCTGGGTGACAATATCCGTAGAACGCTTTCGCATACTGCATTGTTGGGTGCTTTGCTGGTTCTACTCTGTGATGTATTTGGCAGAGTGGTAATTTTCCCTTATGAAGTCTCTGTCAGTCTGATTATGGGTGTGGTGGGAAGCGTGATTTTCCTGTGGTTACTACTCAGGAGATATCGTTATGCCTCATAAAACCAAGCTGATCGTTTTGGCTGTATTGGTGATTGCAACGATTGCACTGTACCTCGGCTGGAATTTAGGTGTGGCATGGCAATATGCCCTGAATCTACGTTTAAAAACAGTTGCTGCCATTATCGTGGCGGGTGTTGCAGTCGGTGTTTCGACTCTGGTTTTCCATACTATTGTGAATAATCGGGTGGTGACACCACAGGCTTTAGGATTAGATAAGTTATACGAACTTTCCAAGACTGCGATTATCTATTTCTTTGGTGCCAGTACGTTATTGTCACTGAACTTTGTCATCGACTATCTGATCAGTTTGCTGTTAATGGTGACCTTTGCCTTACTGCTATATCGGTTTATTTTCCAGAAAGTCGCACAGCAAAATATCTATTTCCTCCTGCTTGTTGGTCTGATCTGCTCGACTTTATTCAACAACATGACCACGTTCTTTCAGGTTCTGCTAGATCCAGATGAATTTCAGATCGCGGCTTATGCTGGTTTTGCCAGTTTTAATGTCGTGAAAATGGAAACCGTGGGGCTGTCCTTGCTGACCATTGTGCCGATTTTATTTTATAGCCTGAAGCACTATCACAAGCTCGATGTGATGGCATTGGGACGAGATCATGCGCTGAATTTAGGGCTGGATTATGACAAGACCAGCCGCTTGCTGTTGATTCTGGTGGTATTGGCACTGGCTTCTGCAACAGCGTTAGCGGGCCCAATGATGTTCCTCGGTTTATTGGTACTCAACATCACTCTTGAACTGTTCAAAACCCATCAACATCATATCTTACTGCTTGGCATTATTCTGGTCAGCATTCTTTGTCTAATGCTTGGGCAATTCATGGTTCTGCATGTACTGAATTTCAAAACAACGCTCAGTGTGATTATTAATTTTGTCGGTGGAATTTATTTCTTCTGGATCTTATTGAAGGAAAATAAAAAGTGGCAATAGAGCTCAAGAATTTAAGTAAAAGCTATCAACAGCAGCGTGTGGTAAACGCGCTTTCCCTGACAATTGCCAAAGGACGGTTTACGGCGTTTATTGGCCCAAACGGTGCAGGTAAAAGTACTGTACTTTCGATGATGAGCCGCTTAATTGAAGCAGATCAAGGTCAAGTTTTGCTAGATGGGCAAGATCTGCAACAGATGAAAAGTGCTGACATTGCCAAAAAACTGGCGATTTTAAAACAGTCTAACCACACCGAGCTGCGCCTCAGTATTGAAGATCTGGTTGCTTTCGGACGTTTCCCATATTCACAAGGTCGCCTTACACAGGAAGACCGTGAGGTGATTGATCGCTCAATTGCCTATATGGATCTGGAAGCCTTAAGACACCGACAAATCAGCGAATTGTCGGGTGGGCAGCGACAACGCGCCTATATCGCCATGATTCTGGCTCAGGACACCGAATATATCTTGCTTGATGAACCCTTAAACAATCTTGATATGAAGCATTCTTCACAGATTATGCGGGTCTTAAAAGATTTGGCCGAGAATCATGGCAAATCGATCATCGTGGTGATTCACGATATTAATTTTGCTTCTGTTTATGCCGATCACATTATTGCCATGAAAGAAGGTGAATTGGTGTATCAAGGGCATCCTCAACAGTTGATGGATGAACATATTTTGCAAGATATTTTTGATTTCCATATTCCGATCCAGCAGGTTCAGCAACATAAATTAGGTTTGTATTTTATTAGTTAGGAGTTCGTTATGCGTTTCAAAAAAACATTGCCAGTCATGATGCTGAGTGTGGCATTGGCTGCATGTGGCAATTCCAACACACCTTCGGCAAATCAGAACAGTCATACTGCTGCTACACATGAAACCTTAAACTTTAACAGCAAGGCAGGGCAGATTACCATTCCAGCGAATTTATCGCGTATTGCTGTACTCGATACTAGTGCTTTAAATACCATTCATGCTTTGGGCGCGGACGATAAAGTGGTTGCTTTGCCAAAAGGAACACCGTTGCCGAAAGTCTTGCAAAATTTCAGTGAAGGTAAATATCTGGATGTAGGGACAGTGAAAGAACCGAATCTGGAAAAAATTGCAGCCAGTCAGCCTGAGCTGATCTTGATGAGTGGCCGAATGGAAAATCTGGTGGGTCAAATCAAGCAGATTGCGCCAACTTACTTTGTCGATGTGGATTACAACGATCAGTTCAACTCTTTTAAACAGCAAACCTTGAATATTGCTGAAATGGTGGGCAAGAAGTCTGATGCTGAGCAGCAATTACAAAGCTTGGAAAAAGATATTGCTACATTAAAAGACAAGACTAAAGGTAAAACGGCTTTGGTGATTCTGGTGAATAACAGCAAGATCGCTGCCTATGGCCCAGGTTCGCGTTTCGGTAATATTCATGACTTGTATGGATTTACACCAGCAGATCCTTCAATCAAGGTTGGGCTGCATGGTATGGCGGTGTCACATGAGTTTATTGCCCAAAAAAATCCAGATTATCTGTTTGTCATTGATCGTGGTGCAGCAATTACTGAAAATCAGGAAGGTGCAAAGCGCGTATTGAATAACAAGATTATTAATGAGTCCAAAGCTGCGAAAAACGGCAATATTGTCTATCTCGATTCGAGTAACTGGTATTTAATGAATAATGGCTTGGATGGGATGAAGACGATGCTTAAAGAAGTTGCAGATGCAGTAAAATAAAGCTTAATTCGCCGATTTTATAACAAAAACCCGCAGGACTTTCCACGGGTTTTTTATATGATGTCATGAGTAAATGAATCAATACTTTTTATAAAATGATGCGAATTTCTTTATTAGGTTTGGGAACAACGATTATAGCTATTGTTTTGATTATTTCTGGGATTAAGCCATATGATCGAATGACGTGGTTGATGGAAGTGATACCAGTCTTGATTGTGATGCCTGTGTTATTTATGAGCTTTAAAAAGTTTCCTTTGACGAACTTGCTATATACTCTAATTTTTTTGCATGCAATTGTTCTTATTGTTGGCGGTGCTTATACCTATGCACGCGTGCCTTTAGGCTTTGAAATTGCAGACTGGTTTAATTTAGATCGTAATCCTTACGATAAAATAGGGCATTTCATGCAAGGTTTTGTTCCAGCAGTAGTTGCTCGTGAAATATTGATTCGAAATCATATTTTAGCCAAAGGCAAAATACTGAGTTTTATTGTGATTTGTATTGTGTTGGCAATTAGTGCGACCTATGAATTGATCGAATGGGCCGCAGCATTGTTGTTGGGACAGGGGGCAGAAGAATTCCTCGGAACTCAAGGTTATGAGTGGGATACACAGTCTGATATGTTTTTTGCATTAATTGGCGGTAGTACCGCGTTGCTATTTTTATCGAAATGGCATGATTGGCAGATTTCTAACTTAATCAGTAAGCCTTAAATTTGATATTTAATGATGATCTTTTATAAGAAAAATAAGGCATTATGAGAAAAGGTCGTCTGCTGAAAAGAATCTATAGCTAACAAGCTACAGATTCTTTTTTGTATATTTTGCGACAGCTAGAGCGATTAATAAAATGATTAATCCACCTAGGCTTAAAACAAAACCCACCCAAATTGGTGCGAGCCAACCCATATTATGACTAAGCACCCAGCCACCTAGGAATGCACCAAGTGCGTTGGCTAAGTTGAATGCAGAATGATTCAGTGAGGCCGCTAGTGTTTGTGCATCACCAGCAATATCCATAAGATAGGTTTGTAAAGCACCACCAAGACCAATCACTGTAAAGCCTATCAGGAATAAAGCCAATATTGCTGAATATAGGTTTGACATCATAAAGCTGGCAAATACGAATGCGAGTGCTGAACTAATCAAAATTCCAATCATGGTTTTAAACAAGTCTTTATCCGCTAACCATCCAGCCACAAGTCCTCCAAATACCATACCTGTTCCCCAAATGGCTAATGCGATAGGAACGATTGAGATATTTGCTTCTGTGTATTCAGTCAGAATAGGAGATACATAACTATAAACTGAGAACATACCGCCAAAACCAACTGCACCTACAGCAAGTGCCAACCACATATTGATATTTTTGAGTCCAGCAACTTCAGCACGGATACTTGCGGTTTTCTGTAGTGGAATGTTCGGTACAAATAGACTTACCCCAATCAGGGTGATGAAGGCAATAATTGCGGAAAACTCAAAACCCGCTTTCCATCCGAACTGCTGACCCAACCACGTTGCAATAGGTACACCAATCACATTGGCGATTGTTAGACCCATCATCACTTGTGCAATCGCAGTTGCACGACGTTGTTTACCTGCAAGCTCAGCTGCAACCAACGCAGCTACCCCAAAATAAGCACCATGAGGAAAACCTGCGATAAAACGAGAAACTAACATTGTCTCTGGAGTTGTCGCAAAAGCTGTAGCAGCATTCGCCAACCCATAGAACAGCATTAAGCTAAGTAATAACGTTTTTCGAGGAACTTTCGCGCCTAAGATTGCAATAATCGGTGCACCAACCATCACACCTAAAGCATAAGCGCTAATGAAATAGCCAGCGTGGGGAACACTCACATTCAGATCACTTGCGATTTCTTGAATCAATCCCATTGCCACAAACTCGGTCGTTCCAATGCAAAAACTACCGACCGCAAGAGAAAAAATAACGAGAAATAATGAATAGTGTTTAGGTTGAGAAGAGAGTGTAGGAGAGCTTAGAGAGGACATAATGACTCTAAAATGATAAACCGAGCATATTATATTCGAGCTTAGAAAAGAAAAGTGAAAAGGAACGTAATTTTTAACAGTGAAATAAACTAAGGAATGAACAAATTAAATATAATGATAATTATTTGCATTTGTGTATAATGATGCTGAATTAAACGCGATCAAATTTATATTTTTTAGGGTGGAGATGTTTTATGAGGATTTTATTCGCTAGTTCATTACTGATGCTTCCAGTTTCTAGTTTTGCACATGAACCTTATGTTGCACCATTGGCCTATAATACTTCACAAACGCAGGTTGCGGTTGTTTCAGGTTATGCAGAAGAGGCATTGAATAGTGAATATGCACTGAAAGATGCAAAGTTTGAAATTATAAGTCCTAATAACGACAAGAATTTGATTGAACCTGAATCTAAATTAGGCTCTACAACGGTATTTGATCTTAAGCTTCCAGAGTCAGGAACTTATACGGTTAAAACAAGCACGACTTATCCATTGAAATACGTTCAAGATCAAAAAGAATGGAAAATGTTTTTTGACATGCCTGCGGATCAAGCGCCTAAAAAAGCTGAGCGTGATTATGTAATCCCTGCGGATTTAAAAGCGAAGAAATATACGCCAACCGAAGTGAAGCGTGAATGGACATTATTCACTTATGTATCAAAAGAAAAAAATACCCCAATTCATGCAATGTCAGCGCCTATTCAAGTTGAGTTTTTGACGCATCCAAATGAATTAAAGGCTAATCAAACAGTAAAAATTAAAGTATCAAAAGACAATCAAGCATTAGCAAATGCCAATGTTGTAATTCGAGCTAAAGGTGCTACAGATGAGCAAGCTAAGAATTTGAAAACTTTAGCAGATGGAACAGCAGAGCTTATTTTTCCAAAAGCAATGGAGTATTTAGTTGAAGTAAGTGAGACTGTAGATTCTAAGAAAAAGCCGAGTAATCAGTTTTATACCATCATTAGTTTGTCTGTAAATTAAAATAAAAAGGCTGATCTTTGCGATCAGCCTTTTTAGGGTATTTGGCTGATGATTGAGTATTATTTACTGGAAGTATTTTGATCTTCATCCATTGCATTACTATAAAATTTCACACCTAATTGAATTCGATCACGTCCATTACTCATACGCCAGCGATTGGTATCCCTAAGCGAATAGACACAGCCACAGTATTCTTGTTGATAAAATTCTTCTCGTTTACTGATCTCCAACATGCGTACAGCGCCGCCATGCTTGCGCCAGTTATAATCCCAATATTGAATATCCGGATAATGAGCAGCGGCACGAAGTCCACAATCATTGATTTGCTGCATATTCTTCCAGCGAGAAATGCCTAAAGAACTACTAATTAAACTAAATCCATGTTCATGTGCGTAGAGCGCTGTTCTCTCAAAACGCATGTCGAAACACATGGTACAGCGAATGCCTTTTTCAGGTTCATTCTCCATTCCTTTGGCTCGAGCAAACCAGTTATCGGTATCGTAATCACAATCGATAAAAGGGATATTATGCTTTTCGGCAAAACGGATATTTTCTTCTTTACGAATCAAATATTCTTTGACTGGGTGAATATTAGGATTATAGAAAAAGATAGAGAAATCGATACCAGATTCTATTAGTGTTTCCATGACTTCGCCTGAACATGGGGCACAGCATGAATGCAACAGCAATTTGTTATGACCTTTCGGTAAGCTGAGTTTTTGGCGTTCAAGCGTCTTTTGGCTTTGACGTGTCATGGTTTTATAAGGTCTACAGAAATCCAGCTGATAGTTTAAAAGTTTTAATGAATGATAGGGCTTGGATTGAATGAAATGTTTTCAGTTCAAACTGAAATTTTTTTAACTGCCGATACTTGCTGCGTACTTAGCCGTCCTATCGTTTAGTGTTCTCAATTTTGTGATGATTGAATAGGTGATATTTCAAATAATTAAATTTCATTTAATAAAATAACAATTAAATAGAATTCATGTTGAGACAGTCTCATTAATGCTGTGATAAGATGAGAATAATTCAATTAATAAATTAAAGGGCAGCAGCTTATCCTTTCTATCTGTGCATTGACTAGATTTAGATTAAAGGAAAGTTGTTGTTTTTCTGGTTATTATTCATGTTAGAACTTCGTCATTTAAAAACGCTTCTTGCTTTAAGAGAGCATGGTTCATTGGTCGCAGCAGCAGCAGATTTATGTCTGACGCCTTCAGCAATTTCACATCAATTAAAAGAGCTTGATCATTGGTATGGTGTTGAGGTGGTCAACCGCCGTAGTCGTCCTGTGGCTTTCTCTAATGTGGGGCAGCGACTGCTTAAGCTGGCGGATGATGTATTGCCGCAAGTTCAAATTGCGCAAACAGATATTACTCGTATTGTGCATGGTCAAACTGGACGTATCATTTTTTCATCTGAATGCCACAGTTGCTTTGATTGGTTAATGCCTTTGCTTAATCAATACCGTCAACAATATCCTGATGTTGACCTAGATTTTGCAGCAGGTTTTGAATCAAATCCACATGAATTATTACAGAATGCAGAGTTTGATTTACTTATTACCGCCGATCCAATTGCTTTGAAAGGGATTGAATATTTTCCAATTTTTGAATACGAATCACGTTTAGTATTATCGACTACGCATCCATTAGTGCGTGCTGAAAAAGTTTCGATTCAAGATTTGGCAGAAGAAACATTGATTACCTATCCTGTCGATAAGCATCGTTTGGATATCATGGCGCATTTATTTATTCCTGCAAATATTCATCCAAAGCATATTCGGACGACCGATTTGACTCAAATGCTGATTCAATTGGTTGCAAGTGGACGAGGTATAGCGGCTTTACCAGATTGGGTTGTCAATGAATATGAACAAAAAGGATGGGTGGTCAGTCGCCGTTTAGACTGTGTATCGCCAAAAGGTTTAAGACGTACACTGTATGCGGGCTATCGTACAGAAGACACAGAAAAGAGCTATTTTGAGGGCTTTTTAAAGCAGTTGGAAAAGTTCTCACAAAAGCGTGCAGTTTATTATGAACGCTGATCGTGCTTAAACTAAGACTTACCAATCAAAACCGATAATATTCCTGCTGCGATGAGAGGGCCAACTGGAACTCCTCGTAGTAGGGCAACGCCTGCAACAGTCCCGATTAATAAACCCGCGACGACATCTGGTTGATTGCTCATGAGCTTCACTCCACGGCCACCCAACCATGCCACTAATAGTCCGACAGCGATCGCGAGAAGTGATTTCCAGCTTACAAAAGATTTTAGAATACTTTCACCGCTTAGTTTGCCACTTGCGATTGGCGATAGTACACCAATGGTCAAAATGATGATGCCGACATTAAGCCCATGTTGCTGTATAAGAGGGAAAAACTGATCAAGAGGTGTAAGTTTCACGAGAATCAAAACACCAGCAGCCACAGTCACGGCTGTATTATGACTAAAGATTCCACAGCCTAAAAGAATCAACAATACAAGTAAGTTAACGTCAAATTGTGAAAACATAGCGGAAGAAATTAAAACAAAGTTGAATTGTATTGTAATTCTCAACTCGATGCAGATAAATTTGGCGAATTTTTACATTGAAAAATATGTTTTGATGAAGTTGGTTTTATCTAGCGTATCTGCAATTACTTAAAAGATTCCTGAGTACAAATCTGATCAAACCCCAATGCCAGATCGGCAAGTGTCGTTGCCTTGAGTTGGGTAAGTAAGATCGTTTGCGCTTGATTCATTGCATCATCTAAAGCTGCATTTACGACTCTTTCAACAGCACAATCTGGATTAACTCTTTCATTGCCCATTGCAAAAATAGTTGGTTCGCCAACCGCATTATAAATATCAAAAAGCGTAATTTTACTGAGGTCTTCAACCAATGACCAACCGCCTTTAGGACCTTTTTCAGAATGAATAAAGCCTGCTTTTTTCAAGCCAGCCATAGTTCTTCGAATCACCACTGGATTGGTAACTAGCATTTGCGCTATTTCATCAGAAGTATAAGTCTTGTTATTTCTTGCCATGTGTAAAAGCACATGTAGCATCCGTGAAAGCTTGCTGTCAGTTCGCATGAGGTAGGATTGTAAAAGTAGGAGTTGTCTTAATGTAACATCAAAAGTTGCAAAATAAAAAGAATAGTATTAACGTAACTTTAAAAGTTACTTATTGGTGTGATTATGATTCATGATGTAGCAATTATTGGTGGAAGCTATGCGGGTTTAGCAGCTGCATTACCTTTGGCTAGAGCGAGACGAAATGTTGTCATTATCGATGCAGGAGAAAGGAGAAATCGCTTTGCCGAATTTTCTCATGGTTTTTTGACTCAAGATGGTACGTCTGCAAGTGAAATTGCGCATATTGGCAAACAGCAATTAATGAAATATGAAACTGTGAATTGGCAGCAAGGCAAAGTAAAGCGAGTTGAAACGAAAGATGAGCATTTCCATGTTTGTATTGATGGCGTTCAATCCTTAACTGCAAAACGCTTGATCATAGCCACAGGTATAAAAGATCAATTACCCGAAATTAAGGGAGCTTCAGAGCGATGGGGAACCAGTATTTTTCATTGTCCATATTGTCATGGTTATGAGTTAAATAACGGAAATATAGGAATTATTGCATCTTCTGAACATTCTATTCATATGTCGATGATGTTAGTTGATTGGGGAAGTGTCACTTTATTTTTAAACGATCAACCTATTGATATGGAAACAGAGCAAACATTGCTAGCTCGTAATATCAATATCGAAAAAAGAAGGATTAAAGAGATTAATGGAGAATGTAATATTGTGTTAGAAGATGATAGCTCGGTTGCTTTAGATGGGGCGTTTGTGAGTACACGATGTCTAATTGATCAAGAGTGGATTGTTCATCTAGGATGTGAGTTAGAACTGAACACTATGGGTGAAATGATTAAAACCAATACATTGAAAGAAACTTCAGTTACTGGTGTTTTTGCTTGTGGAGATGTTGCGCGTTTAGGTGGTTCTGTTTCATTGGCTGTAGGAGATGGAACAATGGCGGGCGTAGCAGCACATAGATCACTATTGTTCTAAATGACAAGGTCACTTCTATATTGAGTATAGAAATGACCTTGATCTAAAACTAAGCCAGTTTTCGGAAAGTTTCATATTGATAAGTTGCAATTTGCTCATCCCAAAACTGTTGCCATAAATCGCAGTATTCCAAACAGATTTGACGAATTGCTGCGTAATCTGATTCGACGCATGCTTGAGCAAGTACAAACCATAAATCATCTTCATGATCATCATCTGCCGCTTCAGCAGTTTCATCATGTGATACGCCGTGTACATAGTAGTAACCGCCATCAACATCAAATCCAACAGCTTTGGTTGCTTGACGTAAAGCAGGGCTAAACAGAATAACTTCTTCTTCTGCTACAGCAAGTAGAGCCGAAACAGCTTGGTAACGATCAAATGAACGTTCTAAATAGTTTCGAACTTGTTGTGCAATAATTGATGGTTGGTAATTATTACGCTCAGATTGCGATAATTCAAAATCATCAAGCACATCTTCAAACAATGGATAGTGCGCATATTGAGGATTACCAGAGTAATAGCCATCTTTGTCTACTGCTGGTCGGAAGCCGAACTCATCTAGAATATTAAGATTTAATAAAAAACGCGGATACATCTTCGAACCTGATAAAAGACGTGGTTCAAGTTGCTTGGTTTGAAATTGTGCCATCAACAACGCATCTGTAAACACTTGTACAATGGCATGTCGATATTCTAAATGAATATGTTTTAAGGTTTCTTTATCAATCAAGCCATCATTTAATAGCTGGATTGCAGGGTGTTTTGAAACAGGGTGATTTGAAATTTCTGCGCGTAATTCTTTCAGAAAATTCAGGTTCTTATTCCATAACGTTTCAGAAATACTATTTTTCATTCCGTCTATAGCTTTCTGTCTAGGGTTGTCAAAATCTTCGAATTTTTTTGGCATAGTCTTCTACTCAATGAATTAATATTATTGCTTTTTCCAATTATATAGTTTCGATTTGCTTTGGTTGCTTATGAATATAACTATTAGATCAACCAAATACCTTTTTATTGGATAATTTAAATATAAAATGATTTTTTTGTGAAATCAATTTATTAAACAATCTGAAAAATTAAAATAAACTTTGTAGATTTAATCTATTTTTAAGAAAAGGTGAGGTAGTTCACTTAATATTTTAATTTTTTAAGAATCGAAAGATTTTTTTACAAATTAGCTTGTTTGTGTGTGACTTTTTGCTTAATTTATATAGGTGTAGATAAGGTATTTTTAGCTATTTTCTGTAATACTCATAAAATAATATGAAGGAACATGGTCGCCAGAATTATCCAGCTTTAACCGTGTCTAAATAATACATTAAGTTGTTTTTAAAATTCTAAAAGGATAATAACATGTCAAAAAAAGAAGATATTATTGAAACGGCTCTTAATCTCTTTAATCGCCATAACTATAGCTCGGTTGGGGTTGATCGAATCATTAGTGAGTCAGGTGTAGCAAAGATGACTTTTTACAAGTATTTCCCTTCAAAGGAAAGCTTGATAGAAGAATGCTTATCACGTCGGAATAAAAGCATCCAAGCTGCAATTGAGTATGAAGTGAGTTTACAAAAAGAAGATGACTATCTTGGCAAAATTAAGGCAGTCTATTTTTGGCACTTAGCATGGTTTAACTCAGATGACTTCCATGGTTGTATGTTTCAAAAAGCCTCATTAGAAATATTACAAACCTATCCTTCTATTATCAAACCGATCGTTGAATATAGGGAGTGGTTAATGGGTTTAGTTGAAGGTTTATTTGAAAAGGCAAAGGTCTATCAACCTCATGTATTAACATCGATGTATATTAATATTTTGGATGGGATGACTGCATATGCAAAAGTGAATAAAGATCATCATCAAATTGAAGAGTGTTGGTATTATATTGAGCGATTAATATCACTCGATGCTGCTTAATTATTAAGTTCACACTTAATAATATATTAAAGCTTTTTAAATTTTAATATTTATTTAAGTGGTTATGAAGTTTTAATTAATAAATAAAAACCGAGGTATAAACCTCGGTTTTTTTATGATAGGTATTATTTTTCAACGAATGCGCGTTCGATTACATAATCACCCATTACACCCATACGTGGTGATTCTACTAAACCATGTTGATCTAATAGTGCTGCAACGTCTTTCAAGAAAGCAGGGCTACCGCAAAGCATCGCACGGTCAGTTTCACGATTGAAACGCGGTAAACCGATTTTTTCAAAAAGTTCACCAGACTCAATAGCTGTCGTTACACGACCTTGAGTATGGAATGGTTCACGAGTAACTGTTGGGTAATAGACTAATTTATCTTTGATACCTAACTCTTGGAAGAATTCATGGTTAGGAAGCTCATTTAGAATTAAGTCTTGGTATGCGAGTTCAGAAACGTAGCGCGTACCGTGTACCATGATTACTTTTTCAAATTTTTCGTAAGTTTCTGGATCACGTAGTAAAGCTAAGAAAGGAGCAAGCCCAGTACCAGAAGATAAAAGGTATAAATTCTTACCTGGTAATAAATCATCGTGTACTAAAGTACCTGTAGGTTTTTTAGAAATAAGGATTTCATCACCCACTTGAACTTTTTGTAAAATAGAAGTTAAAGGACCGTCTTGCACTTTAATAGAGAAGAATTCTAGTTCTTCTTCATAATTCGCACTCGCGATCGAATAAGCACGCATTAAAGGCTTACCATTCACTTCAAGTCCGATCATCACAAACTGACCATTTTTAAAACGTAAGCTTGCGTCGCGTGTAGTTTTAAAACTGAAAAGTGTGTCATTCCAGTGGTGAACATCAGTAATGCGTTCAACGTTAAAAGCAGCCATTAAAGGTCTCGATCACAGTTAAAAGAAACAGATTGCTATTCTAATCTAAAAACATTCTCGATAAACTGAATATATTTAATTGTGTTTATCAGAAAAAGTGATGATTAACTCTGTTGTTATGCCGATCATTGGGTATATGCATTCACCTTATAACGAAAAATTCGGCATACCGAGACAGCCCAACCTAGTCCAAGTCGAGTCCTACATTGATATGATTGAGCCATACAATGATATTTTAGCTTTCGAGGGGATCGAAGAGTTTAGTCATTTATGGTTACTATGGCAGTTCCATGAAAATAAAAATAATGATAACTCTTTGAATCAAATGTCTAAATTTCGTCCTCAAGTACGACCACCACGGCTTGGCGGGAATCAAAAAATAGGTGTTTTTGCAACGCGAAGCATGTATCGACCTTCGCCAATAGGTTTATCTGTTGTGCGATTTTTGCGTGTTGAAAAGCAAGGAAAGACACTTCGGCTGTATGTAACTGGAAGTGATTTATTAAACGGCACGCCTATTTTAGATATCAAACCTTATATTCAATATTCTGATGCAATTGCAGATGCCGTGAGCGGATACGCACAAGATGTGCCTAAACGTAAAAACATTGTTTGGTCAGAATCAGCTCAAATACAGCAATTTGATTTGATAAAAGCTGATGCTTCAATCAAAAAAAAGCTAGAAGAACTGGTTGAAGTTTTATCTTTAGATCCGCGCCCTGCATATCATGACGACGAAGAGCGAGTATATAAGATGAAATTTTCAGAGTGGGATGTAAACTTTAAAATTGTAGATGACCGAATCCTTATTTTAAGCCTTTAATATCGAAGACTTAAATTTCAAACCACAATAGGATAGCCAAAATACCCATATGTACAATTTGTGCTGGAACAAATGCCAGTGCATAACGGTAGCCACCAGTTAGGCCAGCATTGATGCTTTTAGAAATAGAATGTGCGAGTAAGCCAACCATTAAGGCGATCAATAAAGGCATTGATTGAGCTGTCCCTGGTTCACCTTGTACCACAATTGCAGCGATCGCAGCATGTATTTCGAATAGGGATGCGATCACTGTACCCAGTATAAGTCCTGTGCTCCCTAACCATAGGTTAAGTGCATAAATTGCAACTTGGATACCTGATAACGCAAGTGTGATAATCACAGCATTTTTAAAACTAAACATTTTTGAGTCTGTATTAATCACATGATCTATCGTGTCAGATCGGCGCATCAGATACCAAGACCAAATGAACAAAATAACAGTTGCGATCAAAGTCGGTAAGAAAATGAGTTTTAACCATGCAAAACTGATACTTGCAACAATGATTAACATTTGAATGAGTGTTGAAACACAAGACATTAGTGCTGCACCAGCATTAACAATTGGATCAGCATTTTTATTGCGTACTTCCATGCCTAAATTGGCGACTGTTGCGGTACTTGAGACAAAGCCAGAGGCTAAAGATGAAAGTGCCAATGCGTTTTTTGAAGAAAGTAATCTTTTGGCAATATGTGCTAAAGCTTGAACAAAAAGAATAAGGCTCAGTAATTTTAGGATCGTATATGGATTTAATACAGGACCCCAAAAAGCTTGATCAGGAACGAGTGGTAATCCAATTAAAACTAAAGAAAGAAGTAATACACCATCGCGTAGTTCATTTTCACTGATCCATTGATTGGCAATGCCATGTAGAGATTCTTTTGCCATGAGTAAAATAGTTAATAAAACGGCGAGTCCAGCAGCTAATGTGATATTCCAGATGCATACCGCGCCAATAAAGTAAGTCATGATAAAAGCAAGTTCAGTGGTTACACCTGGGTCTTCTTGCTGGTTTTTAAGAGAAGCGATACTCATTGCCCCAACTAAAAGTGCGCCAACAATGCCAATAACAAAATTGAATAGAAAGCACAGCGTTCCTAATAAAGCAGCAATGGCAAAAGTTCTAAAACCTGCAAATGTTTTGCTTTTATGTTTTCCTTTACTTCGTTCACGTTCTAAACCGATAAGTAAACCACACCCTAGAGAGACTGCAAAAATCATGATCAACTGATTAAATGGTGTATCTTGTAGCGATAATGTGATGACATCATTCATATGTAATCTCTTTGATTATTTACTTATTTTAAAATCGGCTAAGGCTTCGAACTTTGTTGGTGATGTTCTATGACTGGATAACAAAAAATTAGTCAAATTTCTGTGATGAGTAATTCGTTATCTATATGTTTTTATAATGCATTTAACGCAAAATAAACAGTAAAAATGATCTAAATTTTTTCAAGAAAACTCTGTTATAGTATAGTGCTTAATTGGGGTATAACAATGACGTTTAACTTTGAAATCGATATATTTTGGTGTTTAGAACAATTACAAAAAGACGGACGTATTACAGAGCGTGATAAGTTGTTAATTCAAACAACACACCGTCAAAAAGATCAGTTGAAATGGCATCCATTACAATGGATTGCGAGTTTTAATCTAAAAGATCAAGTAAATCCTGCTACAAACTTAACACTAAATCGCTTATGCCAATGGCTAGCTGAAAAAGCACAAATTCCTTTATATGTGATTGATCCACTAAAAGCCGACGTAACTGCATTAACCAGCGTTATGTCACAAGAATTTGCTGTACGCAACCATATTTTGGCGGTAGAAGTTCATGCTGAAAAACTTCTGATTGGTACAAGCCAACCGTTTTCTTTGGAATGGAAAAATAACTTAGAACGAAGTTTAGCGCCGAAAAAGATTGAAGCAGTTTTACTGAGCCCAGAACAATTACAGCGTTATTTGGTGGAATATTACCAAGTGAGTCGTGCTGTTAATTCATCACAAAATGCCAATCTTTATGATCGTGAAAATAAAGGGGTTGAGGCATTATTACAATTAGGGGATACACAAAACCCTGATGCAAATGATCAGCATATTGTCAAACTTGTAGATTGGGTGTTGCAATTTGCCTTTGAACAAGGTGCTAGTGATATTCATTTGGAACCAAGAAAAGACAAAGGGAAAGTTCGTTTCCGTATTGATGGTGTATTACATACTATCTATAACATGCCTGCAAATACGCTTACGGCTGTGATTTCGCGTATTAAAATTTTAGGACGTATGAATGTCGCGGAAAAACGTAAACCGCAAGATGGCCGTTTAAAAACAAGAACACCTAAAGGCCAAGAAACAGAATTGCGTCTTTCTACTTTGCCAACAGCGTTTGGTGAAAAGCTTGTAATGCGTATTTTTGACCCTGAAGTGTTAGTACGCAGTTTCCAACAACTTGGGTTTGAAGGTCATTTGTTGCAAAGCTGGCAATCGCTCACTCAGCATAGTCATGGCATCATTTTGGTGACTGGGCCTACGGGTTCAGGTAAGACTACAACTTTATATTCATCGCTAAAACAGTTGGCCACAGAACAAGTCAATGTCTGTACGATTGAAGATCCAATCGAGATGTTGGAGCCGAGTTTTAACCAAATGCAGGTCAATCCAAATATTGAACTTGGTTTTGCAGATGGTGTGCGAGCTTTAATGCGTCAAGACCCTGACATTATTATGGTAGGTGAGATTCGCGACCATGACACAGCGAACATGGCAATTCAAGCAGCATTAACAGGACATTTGGTCTTATCAACCTTGCATACCAATGATGCACCATCAAGTCTTACCCGTTTACATGATCTGGGTGTTCAACCATTTTTAACCGCAGCGACCATTTTAGGTGTGTTAGCACAGCGTCTAGTACGTCGATTATGCCCACACTGTAAGCAAGAAACACAAATGAATGAGCAAGAGTGGGAGCATCTCACCTTTGACTACATCATGGAAATGCCAACGACAATGTATAAAGCTGTAGGCTGTGAGGTTTGTCGTCAAACGGGTTACAAAGGTCGTGTGGGTATCTATGAGTTTATGCCAGTAAGCTTGGAACTAAAATCATTGATTAGTGCAAATGGCACGCTTGATGAGTTGAGAGCGAGAGCGAAGAAAGAAGGCATTGAACCTTTGAGAATTGCTGGTGCGCGTAAAGTCATTGAAGGAGTCACGACTTTAGAAGAAGTATTAAGGATTGTACCTTTAAGTTAATTGTGAGTTAAATGATCGATATGGTTTTCAGATGTGGAAATCATATTGATAAAATTTTAAGCAAAACAAAAAGAGCAGTACGCGCTGACATACTGCTATTCCCACGTTTATTCTTATTCGGTTATTATTATATTACTTCGTTAAAATTAAACGGTTATTTCGAGTTAACCGTAAACGATATTCTTCACCTGCATGCATAATTCTAATTTCACGCCCTAAAGCAAAAAGGTTGTTTGAATGTAGCATTGGTAGCGATTGAGCTGCATCAGTGCTGCGAGTAAATAAGTTAAATGGTGCGTTCATTTGTTATGCTCCGTGGTGTATTTCTTAATGCTTTAAATGATAATCATTATCGAATAGGCCTGTCAACGGAAATTTTTATAATTTACAAAATGATTTATTTATTTCCTAAAATGGCATGGGAAAGATTGTTTTAATTACTTAAAATCAACTGGAAAAGATGAGAGATTTTAGACTGTTATGGCAAAAGCTACAGTTGATGTTGCAATCGCAATTTTATTACACAAATCCAAAGTTTTAGTGGGTTGGAGACAAGTTAATCAGCATCAAGGAAATAAGCACGAATTTCCTGGTGGAAAGGTGGAAAAAGGGGAAACACCTGAACAAGCGTGTAGAAGAGAAATTTATGAGGAGGTTGGAATCGGTTTAAAAGATTGGCATAGATTTGATGTGATATGTCATGAGTATGATGACATTATCGTAAATTTACACTTATTCCATGCTTATGTACCTGATGAATTACTTAACTTAATTCATCAGCCGTGGACATGGTTTAACCGTGATCAACTCGCAGAACTAAACTTTCCAAAAGCAAATGCTGCAATTTTAGATCGTTTGATTTGGTCGCATTTAATAAAAATAAATCATGAATTATCCGCTTTACCACAACAAACAAGTTTATTTTACTGGCGGACAGAACTAACGGATATAAAGCAAATTGAACAACAATTGCTTGGATTAGATGATCAGCAGTTAGCTAAGCTAGTCATTAATTTTGATATATGGCAGCGCTTATTAAATACAGAGTTGAAAGGCAAAATCACAACTATTCATCTAAAACAATCTCAACTTATGAGTTTAATTAAAGGTGATTTAAATATTGGAAAACGTTTTTTAGCTGCATGCCATGATGCGGTATCAATTCAACATGCACATCATTTAGGTTGTGATGCAATCCTGCTTAGCCCTGTAAATGCGACAGCAACACATCCTGATACGAAAGTTTTAGGCTGGGATAATTTCTCTGAATTAGCGCAGAAAAGTGATATTCCAGTTTTTGCACTTGGTGGTGTTGCACCAACAGAAATAGAACAAGCCCAGAAACATCACGCTTATGGGCTTGCGGGAATAAGTCAATTTAATTCAATTGTATAAATTAAAGTGCCTGAATTGCTTTCTTAGCTTCTTGTGCTTTGACTGGATGATTACGTGCTTGACTCGCACGTAATACGATTAACCAAAGTTGTTTTTTCATCGCATTGCTTTGAGCATAGCTTAAACCACGACGTGCTAAGGCTTCTGCATTTGCATATTCCTTATTCTGCTCAGCAATTAAGCCCAGATACAAATAGGTTTCAGAAGCTTGTGGGGCGATGCGTTGTGCTTGAAGTGCATAACGCTCGGCCTCAGTATATTTGCGTTGTTTAAAGGCTGTTTGAGTCTTTTGCATCAAGTTTCTAAAAGCTGGAAGTTGGCTTCCGTCATTAAACTTTTGTTGAACTTTTTGCTCGGGAACAATCACAGGCACATTTTGACGTTTAATTTCTTTTTGCTCATAAGGCGTAATTTTGACGCCGGAAGAAGGTTGTTCAACTTTCTTCTTTTGAGTCTTATTTTGCGTTGAGTGTGTTGGTGGTTTGGTAGTTCTTTCAGGTGCTGCTGTACAGCCAGCAAGAACTAACGCGCCAATAATCAATGTAATTTTCTTCATCATACTAAAAACATCCTTGTAGATTAGTTGTCACCGTTGTAACTACCGCTTGAAATAACGCGGCTTGGAGCTGTGTGATTGTTCAGGTCAGCATCCATTTGGTTTTCACTTTCTCGAATATAGTTAGTGATGCCATCGTTGTGATCATAATCCTGATTTTCATCAGTTTGAGGAATATATGTCGGCTCCACTTCATAATGTGATTGGCCACATACCGTTGCACGACGTGGAACAGTTTGTCTTAATAGTGGAATATACATTGCACCATCACAGCCTTGAGCAGATAAATCACCAGTTGCACTATCAATCCATTGCCACTGAACATTATCTGTTTGACGTAGATTAACTGGTTCTTGGCGTAGTTGCTTCATCACATTAATCCAAACAGGTAAAGCACCTGATGAACCCGTTAAACCTGTCATTTTGTTATCATCTAAGCCTAACCATACAACCGCAAGATTATTACCAGAGTAACCAGCAAACCATGAGTCACGGGTATCATTAGTTGTACCTGATTTACCTGCAAGATTGAGTGTTTCTGGGAGGCTGTTATAGGCAGAGCGACCTGTACCTGAACGCATGACTTGTTGTAAACCATAATTCAGAATATACGCGGCAGCAGGATCAATGGTTTGTTGAACGTTTAAACCATAACGATCAAGTAGGCGACCTTTAGCATCAACAACTGTACGGATCGAGCGTGGCGGATATTTAAAGCCACCCGTTGCAAAGTTGCCGTATACGCTCAGGACTTCCATCGGTGACATATTTACAGCACCAAGGTAAATAGAAGGGTAGGCTGGAATGTCAGAGCTAACACCGAATTGTCGTAATTTATTACTAAATGCGGCAAGACCAAATTCATTCGCCAAACGAACTGTTGATAGGTTATATGAGTTTGCTAGCGCTTGTTGCATTGGAACAACGCCGTGTTCACCGCCACTATAGTTCTTTGGTGTCCAACTCTTATCGCCATCAATAGGAATGTTTACAGCACTATCTTCAATCGGGCTAGCCCATGTATAGCGGCCTGACTCAATCGCATTAAGATAAATAATAGGTTTTAATAATGAACCTACTTGGCGTTTGGCATCTAATGTACGGTTAAAGCCTGTAAAGTCTTGGGTTGAACCAACTGCTGCAATGATTTCACCATTTTCTGGATGTGCTACAAGCACAGCACCTTGTAGGTTCTTTAAGCGAGTAGGATTATTCTTTGCTAAACGCTCAACTGTACTCTTAAATGAGTTTTGAACCTGTGTTTGTGCGATAGGATCAAGTGTTGTAAAAATTCTTAAACCTTGATTGGTAATATCACTTTCTTGATATTCAGTACGTAATTGACGACGAACGATATCTAGGAAATCAGGAAATTTTGCTGGCCCTAAAGTTGGCTTACTTACTACATTTAAAGGACGAGCAATTTCATCTTGGTATTCTGCTTCAGTGAGATAGCCCATCACTAACATGTTATTGAGCACGACATCACGACGTTTTTTTGCTGATTCAGGATTACGCCAAGGATTGTATAAAGAAGGACCTTGAACTAAACCGACCAAAAACGCCTGTTGTGAAACATTTAACTCACGTAAGGGTAAACCAAAATAAAACTGTGAAGCCAAACCGTAGCCATTAATTGAATAGTTACCATTTTGACCGAGATTTACTTCATTTAAATAAGCCTCAAGGATTTCATCTTTGCTGTAGTGCAACTCAATTAACAAAGCCATTAATGCTTCATTCACCTTACGCTTCAATGTTTTTTCAGGTGAGAGATAAAAGTTCTTGACCAACTGCTGAGTTAATGTAGAACCACCTTGACGTCGACCACCTGTGATATTGCTAACTACTGCACGGGCAGTACCACGAATCGAAATACCATGATGATGATAAAAATTACGATCTTCGGTTGAAATTAACGCTTCTATGAGTGTTTTAGGAACTTTGTTTAATTTAATAAGTACACGGTCTTCATTATGCTGAGGATAAATTCCCCCAATCAATAATGGCTCTAAGCGTGCGATCCCAGTATTTGATGGCTTGGTAGAGCGTACATCACTCACTTGACCATCATTGAAAGCAAGTTCTAACACTTGCTCAGGGTCGGTACTATCACCATAGTCAAAACCGCGTGTATGAACATACATCTGGTTGCCTTGAACAACATAGCTACCAGATTTGTCGTAATTCGCTGTGTTTTTGTAGCCGAGTAATTTCAATTCTTGGGTGAAATTATCTTGAGTGATTGGTGCATTCGCATAGATCTCTAAAGGCCGAGCAAATACCTTTGCAGGGATATCCCAACGCTTACCTTCAAACTTGTCCCGAATGATATTATCTAAACGGATCAAATAGATACTAAAGGCAATAAAAACACCGATCACTAAAATTGAAAATAAAAGTGCTAGAAAACCAATACCACGTTCAAACTTCATAGATTTGCGTTAAAACCAAAACAATGGTGGTAATGATGCGATAGCTTGTCAGTAATTTGCAATCATAAAACTGTGAATAAATAGCAACATGCAATAAAAACTTTAAGAATCCGTTGACATTAATCGTATAAAAAAACAACGGATAGACATTTTTATACTTTTTAATCAATCATCAACGCAACATTGATTGTTAATGATATGATAGTCAGGAAACGCAGCGGAGCTGAATTATTCGTGCAAATTTCCCATAAATCCTTTCGAAATATTGGTCTAATTGGGCGACCAGATAAATATTCTGTAGTAGAAACGTTATGTTTAATTCATGATCATTTGATCACTTTAGGCTTAAACCCAGTTTTTGACCAAGAAACGGCAAAACTTGTACCTTATAGTCACGGTCAAACAGTAAGTCGTAACTTGCTGGGTGAAGTTGTAGATCTTATGATCGTCGTTGGCGGTGATGGTTCGCTGTTACATGCTGCACGTGCCTTGGTTCGCTACAGTACGCCA
>NZ_DJLC01000005.1:0-7237 GCF_002434875.1 Acinetobacter sp. UBA6526
TTTTGATTACATGATTCGTTCAGGTTCATAACAGAACACTCAAAAAACATGTGCACGCATTTACATTTCTAGATGTAAGTGCGTGTTTTTACAAGTTATCAACAAATTTTCAACTTTATTCGTCAACGTTTTTATGTTTATATTTTCGCTATCCATACTTGTTGGATGCCACAACGAAAAGGAAATATGAAAATGAATAAATTACTTGTTGCATTTGGTCTCGCTGCTACTGTTGCGCTTGTGGGCTGTAATAAAGATAAAGCGCCTGAAACTGGTGCAACTACGGGTGAGCACTTAGAAAATGCTGCAGAACAAGCAAGCGCTGATATCCAAAACGCGACTGCTACTGCAACTGACAACATCGCAACTGCTGCGGACAATGCTGCTGATCAAATCGATGCTGCTGCTGATCACACAGCTCACGCCACAGCTGAAGCTGCTGCTAAAACTGAAGCTGCTGCACGTGATGCAACTGCTGACGTAGCTGGTGCAGTAGAATCTACTGCTGCTGATGTTAAAGAAAAAGCTCAACAATAATTTATTGTTGATCATTAAAAAAGCCTCTGGAAACAGAGGCTTTTTTAATGGCGTATTAGATTAAGCTAATAAACCTTCGTCACGCATTGCAATTTGAACAGACTGACGCTCAGCAACTTTATTACGTAATGCAATGATGTTTATATATGGCATAAGGTCATGCTCAATATGATTTGACCAATTCGTCAACACAAACAAGTAAGCATCCGCTGGCCCAAAGTTATCGTCAACTAAATAATCATATTCAGACTCAGCCAGATGATTATCAATATATTTCAATAAACGATCTATCTCAGCATAAGCTTTGGTTTTCTCATCATCAGTTAAATGACCACCAAAGAACACCGCATAAGCATCGTGCAATTCAGAATTTAAATAACCTAACCATTCCAGAACTTTAGCACGCCCCATTCCAGATGGGGGGATAAGATCCTGTTTAGGATCATGCTGAGCAAGAAATGGTAAAATCGCAACGTTTTCAGTCAAAATCAAACCCGGATTAATCTCTAGAGCAGGCACGTAACCTTTTGGATTAATCTCATAATAATCTGAACCTTTTGAAGTTTTATGAGTCTTTAAGTCAACTTTTTCTAAATCAAAATCTACATTTATTTCATTTAAGATAATATGTGCTGCTAAAGAACATGCGCCTGGTGAATAATACAACTTCATATCTAATCCTTGTTTTCTAATAACTATTTATGCTCTTGAACATTCAAACGAAACCCGAGAGACAGATATAGACTCACATTTAAAATAACTTTAAAGCTAAAAATATCTACACACTTACTATTAATGAATTTTTTTCTGCCTTGCAAGTTATATTCCGTGACGATTGATTAAAATATGAAAGAACAGATTACTCAATGTCACGGATTTCATTTTTTATGCTCGACCAAATAATTGGCTTAACCATGAGAATAAAGCGTTCAAGAACTCTGAAATGATATTCTTAGGATTCTGATCAGGCTGCGTAGCAGAACCTTTCATATCCAAATCCACGATCACGGGGTCATGGTCAGATGAACGATATGGATCAGCAGAGTAGAATAGTTCCTTTTGCTCCTCTGTCTTATATTCTTCGTTGTAATCAAGGACTGTTGGCTCGTCGGCATTGATATGCCAAGCAAAAGCTTTTACAACACGTTTGTACAGTTCAGAATCTGCAATCGCATGATCAAGGTTGCCTGCACCACCATAACCTTCTGCATTACTTGAAACGCCGAATACATAGCTGTAGGCGTTTGCACCCTCCCCCACTTTTGCGTCGTTTAACAGAACTTTATAATTTGCTTTTTCAAAGGTCAAAATTGGATCTTCTTTAGCATAGCTATTCATATCTCCGAGCAGCAAAATGTTCGGGTTTTTAACTTGGGTTGGATTCTTAGCAATCCATTGTGTTAATTGTTCAACTGCTTTCACACGTGTAGGATTCCAACAACCTTGTCCATCATTTTGATCTGCATCCAAAGATGTTGAATCCACACCTGAACAGCCTTTTGATTTTAAGTGATTCGGAATCACTGTAAATATTTTCCCACCCTGAACTGGCTGGAACGATTGTGCAATTGTGCTACGGTTTTTATCACCTAAATCTAGTACTGCTGCTTTATTGACGGGTTTAACGCGTTTACTGTTATAGATAATCGCGACTGCAATCACGTCTGTACCTAATTTATCTTGTCCCTCAGGAATAACATACTTCCAATCATTGCCTAATGCTTTCGTTAAATAAGCGACTGCACTGTCACTACCATAACCATTGTTTGCAATTTCCATGAGTCCATAAACATCAGCATCAATTGTTTTTAGCGCACTCACAATTTTACGATGTTGCTTATCAAACTCAGCTTGGCTTGTCGCACCGCGCTCAGTTGGGAAACCATTTTTACCATTGTCATAATTCAAGACATTGAAAGCAGCTGCACGGATATATTGGCTTTGTTTTGCTGCAATTGTTTGACGTGGATTGGTATTTGCCACCAACTCTGGCAAATTACGTCCAACCACGGGCTGTACACGCCAGTTATTAAAACGATATTCTAAAATCCCTTCAGCATTTTTAAGTTGATAGCCTGAACGTAATGTATTCAATGCACTAAAGTTTTGTGGCAACCAAGGCGTTCTATTCTGATTGTTATAACCATCATCAAAAATGATTTTTGAAAGTAAGTTTTGTTGTGCTAATGCTTTTGCTTCATTTGATAATGCTGGATAGAGATTAGTTGGAATAAATAAGCGTCCTAAACTCAACGATAACTCGCCATAACGACCAAAGTTATAATTTTCACTGACTGTTAACGTTTGAGGAAGTTTAACCAACATCCCTTGATAGCGTTTTGCTGAATTTTCTGAACTATCACTTAAACTTGAAAATGGGAGATTGATTGCCAGTGGTTGTACTTGATCAGCCATATTCAGATTACAGGTTTGAATATCTTGTTGTAGTTGATCAATTTGTAATTGATTTTGATAACTGGTGAGACGACCTTTTAAGATCACTTCTTCACCTACTTGCCCACCTTTTATCGCACTGCTCGCTGGGATATATACAAAAATCGCATTGCTCACATTTGCCTTAGCTTTGCTATCTGCAGTTTGAACATAAAAACCTGAGAAACCATTGTTATAACGATAATCCGCGGTAATGATGCCTCGAATCGTATAAGTTTGATTTTGTGTTGCTTGAGCTAAATCTGCAATTGGCGTATCACTACTGCTACATGAAACAGTTTCTGTCGTTGGTGGTGTCGTCGTTGATCCAGTTAAATTTGAGAAATCATTGCGATCAGTCCAAGCTTGCCAAGATTGATCTAAATCAAAAGGACTTGTTGGATCAACACTTAAAACAGGATTTTCTGCTTGAATACGCTTAAAACTGTTCGCAATACTATAGGCAGTTGTCCCCCAACCTGAAGTTGGACGTTCACCGATACGACCAAAACGATCTACAGGCGTACCACGATAAACCAAGACAATCGCATCATCACCATTGAATGACAAACCTGCAACTTGATTTACCTTACTGCCAAGCTGTGCTTGTAATTCAGAACGACCAATTAAATATTTTTGCTTACTCGCTAAAGTCCCCTGCAACTGGAATGTTGCAGTTTTGGCTGTTCCACCATTGTTGAATTGTTGGATTTCATAATCAGCCAAATTCACAGTTGTTCCGTCAGGGTTATAGATTTCTAAACCCTTACGATTACTACTGCCATCTACATATTGGCTAAACATAAGTTGTGCATGTGCAACTGAAAATATAGATGATGCACCTAATAGGCTTAAACACATTGCGATCGAGTGAAATTTAAATGTTTTCATAGCTTTTTTACTTTATGTTCAAATCGACAATAGGCTATGCAATTTCTGTGACATCCACATGAAGTTTTCTTTACAACTTTTAAGCAATTTTAGAAATTTTCTCTTAAATAAAATGCCTGAAAAATTTGACTTGATCCCCTGAACACTTAAAATACGGCCTTTCTATATTTATACCTCCAGAATCATGTCAAACGATCAGTTAGAAACGCAAATTACGGAACTCGACAATTTACCTGAGCACCGTGAGATTGTGACGTTTATGCGTCGTTCAGCTCCGCTCAATACTTCGCAACGTACTGCTTTAGAAGATTATCGTGATTTAATTTTGGAATATCCTGTTGGTGATTTACGCCAGCATTTTGAACATCCTGAACGTCCTTTGACCGTTGAAATTGGTTTTGGTATGGGCCGTTCTTTGGTATTAATGGCCAAAGCAAATCCTGAGCGCAATTTTGTCGGGATTGAAGTTCATGTTCCCGGTATCGCACAGTGTGTCTATGAAGCAGGTATGGCTGGCTTAAAGAACTTATTTGTATTGGATGCCGATGCAATTCAAGTATTACGTGAAATGCCAGATAACAGCATTAACTGTGTACAGCTTTACTTCCCAGACCCTTGGCAGAAAAAGCGTCACTTTAAGCGTCGCTTTGTGATTCATGAGCGCATGCAATTGGTTGAACAAAAGTTAGAGCTTGGTGGTACTTTCCACGCTGCCACAGATTGGGAGCCGTATGCAGAGTGGATGCTTGATATCCTAGACAATCGTCCAGATATGGAAAATCTAGCAGGTAAAGGCAATAGCTACCCTCGTCCAGAATGGCGTCCAGTGACTAAATTTGAGCGTCGCGGTCTTGAATCTGGTCATAAGATTAATGATTTTATCTTTAAGAAAATTAAATAAGTTGATTTAGTTTTTAAAGAAAGCCACTAATTGTTTAGTGGCTTTTTAATCTCAACTGATAAAATTTAATAAATGATATAAAAGTTGTATTAAACCATATCAATCAAATGTGTACTCATTCCATTAATTTCAGTTCGAGAGATCCAGCGTTTTCATACATTTTGTATAGGTGATATTTTCAAAATCCCGTACAGCTTTTCTTTTCTGTTCAATATCTTTAAAAACTTGATATTTATATGCTTCTTTAATCGTAGCTTCTGAGAACTGATACGCTTTTTTCTGAACATCTTCTGGCTCATTTGAATAAACCACTTTTACATTACTCAGTAAGCGTTTCGTTATTTCTGCTTGATCATGGTCACTCTGTCGTTGATATTGAGCTGTGTAGCCCATGATTCCTAGTAGTTTGCAATTTTCTTCTTTCGTTTGTGCATAGGCATTAGGAATGAAACACATCATAAAAATGATAGGGATGATTTTTTTCATGGCTTTAAAAATTCTCTATTCACTGAAATATTAAAACAATTAAGCACAAGTCAAAAATGCAAAACATCAAATGTACAATCTTAGCCTGAATATAAAAAGCATGTGAATAACAATAGAACTATTTGAATATAAAATTATACAAAACACCGACGCTTCAACATGATTGATTTTAATATCAAAAAATATGGCCTATTTAGCTAAAATGATTAAGTATTTAATTACTCCCCTTATTAAGTAACACAATAATACTTCCTCGCACCTATATAATCTTTTAAGATGTACAGATAATACGTTTATTTTTTAGAAAGATGATTAAACAAAACCTTGTAATTATTCTATGCTCCAGTCTTTCTGTAACTGCTTGTGCCAAATCAACATCAAATGCAAATCAGCAAGCCTTCCTTCCAACTACTAAAGAAAACCTCTCACCAGAGCAACAAAAACAGTTGCAACAATTACTGGATAAAACCAAGAAAAACCTTATTTTTGTAAAAGGTGGCAGCTATATGATGGGAGACTTCGGCCCTGAGCATAGTATTGATAAACTTCCATACGATGGCAAGGGCGATAGCAAACCTCTACACAAAGTCACTCTTGATGACTTTCATTTAAGCGCTACCAAAGCCACCTATGCTGATTTTGATATTTATACTGATGTTACAGGGCAAAAAACTATCGGTAATTTTAACGAAGTAACACAGAAATATCGTATTCCAACCTCTGCAGCAGGTATTAACTGGCAACAAGCTCGAAATTATTGCCAATGGCTTGGCACGCAACTCAATTTAAAGATGGACCTACCCACAGAAGCACAATGGGAATATGCAGCGCGTAACCGGGGACAATATATTCTCTATGCAACTGATAATGGAAAAATTGATAATGGGCGTAATGTTTGGAGCTTTGAACAAAGACAAACATCTAAAAAGCCATTTAAAGTAACTAAAAGTATTGCCTTATTACAACAATTCCCACCAACACCTTTGGGCTTTTATGACATGATTACTGATAATTATGAGTGGATGCTGGATTGGTATGATCCTGAATATTACAGTAAATCTCCAGAGAAAAATCCTCAAGGCCCAAAAACAGGAACTTTAAAAGTGGTACGAGGTTCTGCAACAGATGATGGACAAAATATGCGTATGGTGGGCAATGGGTTAACTATGCAACGCCATGCAATTGACCCTATCGCTGATCCTGAGTTAGTCAATGAATCTAAGAATCAAAAATATTATTTCGATTTTAATTTAAATAACTCAGTGCGTTGCGCAGCTAACTTAGAATAAACTAGTTTAAAGTACTTTCTTTTTTGCGCTAATTAATATGAGCGAACTCTGACTGTAATCAGATTGATGCTTTTGTATACTTAACACAATGTTTCTTTTCAACAGCGATAAACTGCCTTAAAATCTTGGCAATATTTGCAACCCAATGATTTTAAAAAAGATGATTAAACAAAACCTTGCAATCATTTTACTCTCTAGTCTTTCTTTAACTGCTTGTGCCAAATCAACATCAAATGCAAATCAACAAGCCTCCATTCCAACTACTAAAGAAAAACTCTCACTAGAGCAACAAAAACAGTTGCAGCAATTACTGGATAAAACCAAGAAANNACAGGAACTTTAAAAGTGGTACGAAGTTCCGCACCATCAGATGGACAACCTTTAAAAACATTTACGGGTAAAACCATGAGTAGACATGCAATCGACCCAGTAGCAGATCCTGAATTAGTCAAAGAGTCTAAGAACCAGAAATATTACTTTGATTTTAACTTAAATAACTCAGTACGTTGTG
Organism: Acinetobacter sp. UBA6526; assembly: GCF_002434875.1. NCBI lineage: Bacteria > Pseudomonadati > Pseudomonadota > Gammaproteobacteria > Moraxellales > Moraxellaceae > Acinetobacter > Acinetobacter sp. UBA6526. The sequence goes on from NZ_DJLC01000005.1 coordinate 7,049, forward strand.
CAGCTAATCCTTAATCTTTAATTGTGTATCAGGCTATGCCTGATACACAATTGGATTTAACTCATCCTGCTCGAAAGGTGCTAGTATTTCTAAATTACTTGCCATTAAAGGTTGTTCATCAAAACCAATCGACATACCTTGTTGCATCTCGAACTGCTTAAATCGATTATCATCCTGACTCTGTACCAA
>NZ_DJLC01000160.1:0-29124 GCF_002434875.1 Acinetobacter sp. UBA6526
GGCCAAAGTAGCCTCATGTTCGTCAATGCTGCTGCTTGGGGCTTAATGCTTACTGGCAAGTTAATGGAAACGCCTAAGCAAACCAGTTTATCAAGCGTATTGACAGGTCTTCTCGCACGCAGTGGTCGCGGCATCATTCGTAAAGCCGTTGATGTAGCTATGCGTATGATGGGTGAACAATTCGTTACTGGCGAAACCATCGAAGAAGCACTTGAACATGCTAAACCACTTGAGCACAAAGGCTTCCGCTACTCGTACGATATGCTTGGTGAAGCTGCGCTGACTGACCATGATGCTGAGCGTTATTATAACGACTACACTCAAGCCATTCATGCCATTGGTAAAGCATCTAATGGTCGTGGTGTTTACGAAGGCCCGGGTATCTCAATCAAACTTTCTGCATTGCACCCACGTTACCAACGTGCGCAAATAGATCGTGTTCACAACGAACTTTATAACAAAGTTTATGAACTGGCGTGTTTAGCTAAACACTATGACATCGGTTTAAATATCGATGCAGAAGAGTCAGAACGTCTTGAAATTTCTCTAGAGTTACTAGAGCGTCTTTGCTTCGAACCAAAACTTGCTGACTGGAAAGGTATCGGCTTCGTTATTCAAGCTTATCAAAAACGCTGCTTCTTCGTTGTAGATTACATCGTTGATCTTGCGAAACGTAGTAACAAACGTTTAATGATCCGTTTGGTGAAAGGTGCATACTGGGATAGCGAAATCAAGAAAGCGCAAATCGACGGTATGACAGACTACCCTGTGTTTACTCGTAAAGTTCACACTGACTTGTCTTACATTGCATGTGCGAAAAAATTACTTGCTGCACCTGATCAAGTGTATCCGCAGTTCGCAACACATAACGCCCAATCGCTTGCAACGATCTACAACCTTGCTGATCCAAGCAAATATTACCCAGGTCAATATGAATTCCAATGCTTACACGGTATGGGTGAGCCATTGTATGAACAAGTTGTAGGTTCAAAAGAAGATAAAAAATTGGGGATTCCTTGCCGCGTTTACGCGCCTGTAGGTAACCATGAAACCTTATTGGCTTATCTTGTTCGCCGTTTACTTGAAAATGGTGCGAATACATCATTCGTAAACCGTATTGCAGATAAGACTTTGAAGGTTGAAGATCTAATTCAATCTCCAATCAAAGATATTCAAACTGCTGCGAAAGATGAAGGTCAGCTCGGATTAAAACATCCTGCAATTCCTCTTCCGCACAACTTATATCCATTACGTCCAAACTCAAATGGCTTTGATTTAAACAATGATCAACCATTAACAGATTTAGACAAAACGGCTCAACAATTACGTAACCGTGTTTGGAACAGCGCGCCTTTACTTGGTTTCGAATCTACAGTTCATCCAGAAAGCAATGCTCTTGCAATTACAAACCCTGCACAAAACAGTGAAATCGTGGGTTATGTCAATGAAGCAACAAGTGCTGACGTACAACTTGCATTAGAATCAGCGGTACAAGCGCAACAAACTTGGGCGATGACAGACAAATTCGAGCGTGCCGCTTGTTTAAAACGTGCTGCTGATTTGATGGAATCTCGTATTCAAGAACTTATGGTTTTACTTTGCCGTGAAAGTGGTAAAACCTATGCCAATGCGATTGCAGAAGTTCGTGAGGCTGTTGACTTCTTACGTTACTACGCAACACAAATTGAAAACTTACCAGCAAACGCACAAGTTAAACCATTGGGTACAGTGTTGTGTATCAGTCCATGGAACTTCCCTCTTGCGATTTTCTCTGGTCAGATTGCAGCAGCGTTAGTAAGCGGTAACTGTGTTATTGCAAAACCAGCTGAGCAAACACCACTTATCGCAGCTCAAGCAGTACAAATGCTTTGGGAAGCTGGTGTTCCACATGGTGCAGTACAACTTCTACCGGGTCGTGGTGAAACAGTTGGCGCTCAACTAAGCCAAGATGATCGTATTCAAGGCATTATGTTTACTGGTTCTACAGAAGTTGCAAAAATCTTGCAAAAAACTGTAGCAAAACGCTTATCACCAAATGGTCAACCAATTCCGTTAATTGCGGAAACGGGTGGTCAAAACGCTATGATCGTTGACTCATCAGCTTTAACCGAACAAGTTGTATTAGACGTTGTAAGCTCAGCATTTGATAGTGCTGGTCAACGTTGTTCTGCACTTCGTATTTTATGTGTACAACAAGACAGTGCAGCGACAGTCGTTAAGATGTTGAAAGGTGCAATGCAGCAATTGATCGTTGGCAATCCAGCAATCTTAAAAACTGACATTGGTCCTGTTATCGATCAAGAAGCAAAACAGACGATTGATAATCATATTCAAAAGATGAAATCTAAGGGCTACCCTGTTCATCAATTGATGTTCAATGATGCTGCAAGCCAACAAGCACTTGCACAAGGTACTTTCGTTCCGCCTACAGCGATCGAACTTCCAAACCTTGATGATCTTGAACGTGAAGTATTTGGTCCTGTGTTGCACATCATCACGTATAAATACGGTGAACTTGAGCAACTGATCGATCGCATCAATGCCAAAGGTTATGGCTTAACAATGGGTCTTCATACTCGTATTGATGAAACGATTAATACAGTCATTCAACGTGCAGAAGTGGGTAACTTGTATATTAACCGCAACATCGTTGGTGCAGTTGTTGGTGTACAACCATTTGGTGGTGAAGGCTTATCTGGTACTGGTCCAAAAGCAGGTGGTCCTCTTTATATGTACCGTTTGATGGAACATTGTTCTGAAAAAGTTTTAGCAACACCATTTGCTGTTAAATCTGAACTCTCTCAGTTGAATGCAGTCTCAAATGTTGCATATCAAAACTTATTAACTTGGGCGCAAAAACATATGGCTCAAGCAATTCCAGAAACTCCAGCATTCGGTGTTGGCAAATTCTACGAGTTGCAAGGCCCTACTGGTGAGAGCAACCAATACATCATCTTACCTCGCCATCGTGTGCTTTCAATTGCAAACGATGAACGTGGTCAATTGCAACAACTCCTCGCAGTTTTTGCAGTAGGTAGTTCAGCAGCTGTGCTAAAAGACAATATGTTCTTAGCAAAACATCAAGCTTCATTACCTAAAGAAGTTTTAGCGGCGATCAAAGTTATTTCTAATGTTGAAACTGATCAGTTTGATGCTGTACTTCATCATGGTTCTGTTGAGCAATTAACAGATCTTCAAAACAAAATTGCGAACCGTTCTGGAGCAATCGTGGGCATTACTCATCTTCAAACAGATGAGCAGATTCCTTTAGAACGTCTAGTCATTGAACGCGCTATTAGCGTAAATACTGCTGCTGCCGGTGGTAATGCGAGTTTAATGACTTTATCTGAAGACTAATTAAGTCTTCAATCTCCCAGCCCGAATCATGTTCTACATGGTTCGGGTTTTTCATTTTTAGAGATTATTGTCCCAGAGTAAAGTACCTTTTCAGCATTCAAGCTTTTGACTTTTCTTTGGTTAAAACAAAAAGGTCATCATTTAAATAAGCAAAACGCTCTGCCAACCATTCATGTGTATCATTCAAAGCTTGGTTGTAAAAATAAGGCCCGAACTCCTCAACAATAAAGTCCAATAAAAACTGTGCAGGTAAATTCCCTAAATCTAGATCTAACTCTTTCAGCGCATATTTTTTCAATGCGTGCAGCAATTGCTCACGAGTTAACTCATCAAATTCAATAATTTTCTTTTTCACCATGAGTTTATCTCTCATCTCGTCCAAATATAATTACAGTTAATTTAACAGCATAGTGCATTCACATAACGTCGTAAAATGACGCATAAACCTATTCTTTTCTTATTTTTTAATAATATGTGTGTTCAAAACTAGGTACATAACTTGCTGCATTTTTATATAAATTTTTAGAGTAAGAATAATGCAGTTTTTTCCAGCAACTGAATATCAGCAAAATGCTACTGAGCTTTTCGAAAAATATAAAAATGAAATACTTTCGCTAACCCCAAATGCGATTGTTGAACATATTGGTTCTTCAGCAATCCCTCATGCAATTTCAAAGGGTGACTTAGATATTTATATAGAGGTGCCCGCTCAGCAATTTTCACGAACAATAGAGCAACTTAAAACATTAAGATTTAAAGAAAAACTCAATACTTTACGCACTGATGAACTGTGTATGCTTGAAAGCCAAGCATCTGATGAGGATGTTGCCTTCCAAATAGTAGTCACTGGATCAAAATTTACTAATTTTCTCATTTTTAGAGATCGCTTGAGGAATTCAGCTCAGCTAGTACACCAATATAATGAGTTAAAACAAAACTGTATGGGCTTATCGCCAGATGAATATCGACAAATCAAAGCTGAATTTATTGATCAAGTTTTAAGTACGAATCTATGAGATAAACATATGAATTTGATAATTTCCATCCACCTCATACGCCTTTTTTGATACCATGCCTTGTTTAAATTTCACCTATAGTTTTCATTATTTATGACTGTATCTTACCAACAGCAACTTCAAGAGAAAGTTGAACGAATTACCGCACAATTTGCACCGTTCAATCCCCCAGCTTTAGAAGTGTTTCAATCACCAGAACAACATTTCCGTATGCGTGCTGAGTTTCGTATCTGGCACACTGAAGAAGATTTGTTCTATGCAATGTTTGAACGTGCTGAAGACGGTAAGCAAAAACAAGTCATTCGTGTAGATGAGTTTCCAATCGCAGATCGTCACATTAATGATTTAATGCCACGCTTATTAGAAGAATTAAAAGCAAACCCTATTTTATCTCAGCGTATTTTTGAAGCTGATTTTCTCTCGACACTAAGTGGAGAAATGCTTGTCACGCTGATTTATCACCGGAAATTAGATACTGAATGGGAAATTGCAGCAAAAGCACTTGCAGAAAAGCTGAATATTAAAATTATGGGCCGTAGTCGCGGTCAAAAAGTGATTATTGGTGACGACTACGTGGTTGAACAACTTAATGTTCATGGTCGTACATTTAAATACAAACAAATTGAAAGTAGCTTTACTCAGCCAAATGCGCAAGTGTGCCAACATATGCTTGAATGGGCATGTGATGCAGCTGAAGGAGCTCAAAAAGATTTACTGGAGTTGTACTGTGGAAATGGGAATTTCACCCTACCACTCTCATTAAAATTCAAACGTGTACTTGCGACTGAGCTTGCAAAATCATCTGTTTACGCCGCGCAATGGAATATCGAACAGAACCAAATCGAAAATATTCAAGTTGCACGCTTATCTGCTGAGGAATTCACGCAAGCCTATCAAGGTGAGCGTGAATTTAGGCGTTTACAAGAAGCAGAGATCGACATCAAAAGTTATGCGTTCGATACTGTTTTTGTCGATCCACCGCGTGCGGGGATTGATGATGAAACGCTTAAACTACTACAAGGCTTTGAACGTATTATCTATATCTCATGTAACCCAGACACGCTACATGATAACTTAGGGACACTTGCACAAACGCATCACATCACAAAGTTTGCTATGTTTGACCAGTTCCCTTTTACTCATCATGTTGAATCTGGTGTTTTACTTGAAAAGATTTAAACAAATTATTTCAACGTAAATTTTATATATAAAGGGTTGCAATAACCCTTTATTTTTTCAGCAAGTTTAAATATTAAATCCGAGTAAAAAAGTCATATATATCAAAGATCAAGTCATCAAATCGTCATAATTTCGTTTATCTTCCAATTGTTTATCGAAAAAATTGAAGTTTGATTGCTGCTTTTATCACTTTAGCTGACTTGTTTTTTATTTTAAAGCGGCTATATTTCGATCTATGTTAGTTTGTAAATGAAGGCTCTATGAGTTTTTGGCAAAAAATGTTCAGTGCAGATCAACAGTATAACGAACAGAAGAATCAAACTTCTTGCGTTGAAAATGATTGTTCTTGCAAATCAAATGAACAACTATTGGATGCTTTAGTAAAAGCAACTGATGAAGATGTCATTAAAGGCATCAAGAAAGTACTGATTTCTCGCGGCTACAGCCGCAAAGAGTTACTGGCGATGATCAATCCACCAGTACAATAAGAAAGAAAGCCCTAATCTCTCCTTGAAAGATTGGGGCTTTTTACTATTTACAGGCTTTTCTATCTATTTCCGCAACAATTGGCCCTAAATTCGTTCTTTTATCATGTCGTTTAGTTTCATCTAAATATAAGCTTGAAATCGAACCATCCAAATACAAAGCTTGATCAATCTGCAATTGCTGTTTAAAAAATTGGGCAAACTGATAAAAACTCACCCTCTGTTGTGAAATCACAAAATACAATTGATTATCTTTGATTCCTACACCATTTCTGATTTTTAAAGAATTTGATTTTGGCAAAAATTGGGAGTTGATCTTTCCATGATTGATTAACATTGGCCCTGATTGTGTCGCAAAAAGCGCCCTAAATTTACTTTTCTTATAATCTGCCGTGGTTTGAATTACAGCATTTTGATGATTCCATGCCAGTACGCCATTTGGTTGCATAAAGAAGTTCCCAAAACCAGTATTCTCATTTAACTGAGATGTTTGCTTGGCTTGCTCTACATACAAACCCACAGGCTGATAGTCCACATGATACATTCCTGCATTCATTGCAAAATTCATTTGAGCACAAGCTGGAAGATTTGCTTGAAGACGAGAAAAATTATGATAATAACGATCTGAATTTTTATCTTTTAAAAATAATTCTAACTGATCTAGTTTTTCAACTTTAATCACGTCATACGTGATCTGATCGACCTGAATACTTTGATATTGTGCTGCATGTAATTCAGCTACCGAGTACATTGATAAAAAAGCTAAAAGCCAAATCTTCATCGTCATTTTATATATGAAGCCAATTTTTATTATTTTCACATAGCAAAAGCATTCGCCAAAACAGCAGATACAAACTCAACACATAATCATAGGATTCAATGCCTAAATATGCTCGATTGATTCATTATTTTTCACTAAAATAACACTGTAAATACAATATTTTTGTATCAGCATGCAGCAAAAACATCAACGCTTTCCTCTTGGCGCACACCTGATCGTTAAACACTTTGGTTATAGCCATCATGGAATTTATGCAGGTCGTGGACGGGTCATCCATTACTCAGGTTTTGCTCATATTTTCAAAAAGCATCCGATTGAAATGACCACGATCCAACGTTTCGCACGTGGAAAAACGATCTACACAAGAGACTACCAATCACCACGCTACAAAGCAAAGGCTGTTGTTCGGCGTATGCGCTCACGTATGCATGAAAACCATTACCATCTGATTATTAATAATTGTGAACATCTCTGTACGTGGGCAATCACAGGTATTGAATCCAGTACTCAAGTTGAACGGATGCAACGACGTTTGGCAACAATCGGTTATGTCAGCTCAATTATGAGCTATATGAATAGTATTATGCTTACGGTTGCTACAGCATGTTTTGCTATCGTGTTGTACATCAAAATCATGCTCCGTCGTCAAGCCAAGAAATCCACACCTGCATATTTATTACTGAAAGAAAAACAGACTAAAAAGTGATAACAGCAAGATTTAAGTACACATAAAGTTATTTCTCTTGATAGCTTTGCCATACTTTATATAGATCTAAGTTCTGCAACGGCGTAATTTGCTTAAATGCCAATCCCTCTTGTTTTTCAGGCGGCATTCTCAGCATTTCTGCAATTTTAGCTGTCGATAATGAAAATGGTTCTGCATCAGCATTGGAAAATGCATAACGCACTTGGTTAATTCCTGCCATACGCATCGCAGCTAAACACATCGGACAAGGCTGCCCACTTGCATAGACGATACAATCTTCTAAATTAGGATTACCTAAAGTTTTGCCTGCTTCACACAATGCCAATAGCTCTGCATGTGCTGTAGGATCATTGGTTAATTTGATTTGGTTGACACCTGTAGCAATGATTTCACCATTTCTCACAACCAATGCGGCAAAAGGTCTACCACCTGATTTTGCATTTTCTAATGCTAAATCTACTGCTTTCTGTATAAACAGTTGATCATCCATCTTCGTCTTACCTTAATAATAAAATTCAAGCTATATGTTTAAAGGCTTTTAATAAATAATGCTTTTATTATAAATTGATCAAGAAAATCAGACTACACATGATCATAACCCATTACAAATAAAGTAAAATTCACATAATCCTTTACTTTAAATATAAGCACCTATATATTCACATCATATATTTCATATCCAATCTACATTGAGGATTTTATGTTGGAGATAGCAGTAATCTGATAACCATATTTCAATGAAAATTTGAAATGGGTTATCAACGCGAATTTTCAGGCTGCATGCCTATCTTTGCTTTTGATTACTTATATCAGGATTCCAACATGAACCTATCCAAGTCTGAACAACGGACTTTACACGTCTTAGCCAAAGGCGGAAAAATCGTAAAACTCAAAAATGAATCTGGACAACTCATCGCTGTAGAATGCTATAGCCGTGAAGGTTTTGTTTTATCTGATTGCACTCTCGATGTTTTTCGAAAACTTAAAAAGAAACGATTGATCAAATCACAGGAAGGACAACCCTATCAAATCAATTTGAATGGGCTTAGAAACGTACGACCTCAACTCGATAATCAATAAACATCCTTAACAATCATCTGATGAAGCAGCAACATACTTTTGCTTCGTCAGTTATTTAAAAACATGCAGGCAATTAAAATGAATATTCAAATCCGTGATGAACAAGATACTGACATCCAAGCAATTTTTGATTTAACCAAAGCAGCATTTAATGATGAAGAACACTCTAGCCACACAGAGCAATTTATCGTAAATGCGCTTAGAGCAACCAAACAACTTACTGTCTCTTTAGTTGCTGAAACTCAAGGCAAAATCGTTGGTCATATTGCCTTTTCACCTGTCTCAATTTCCGATGGTACGACAGACTGGTATGGCTTAGGTCCTATTTCAGTTATTCCTGAATATCAAAGAAAAGGTATAGGCTCTGAACTTATGAAAGAAGGTTTGAATAGAATCAAGGCACTAAATGCAAAAGGATGCGTATTACTCGGTGATCCTAATTATTATGGAAAATTTGGGTTTAAGGCAGATGCTAATTTGATCTTAGAAGGTGTTCCAGCAGAGTATTTTCAAATTCTTGCTTTTACCGACCATATACCAAGTGGCTATGTCATCTATTCAGATGCATTTAATGTAACATCATAGTTATTCGCTTTAATGACATTATAAATAAAAAAGCTCACGAATATTCATCGTGAGCTTTTTTCACATTTAAGTGTATAACTATTACTTCGCTACTGTTGCTTCAGTCGTAATATTTACAGTGATCTTATCGCCAACGTTTGGTACATAGTTTCCGATACCAAATGCAGAACGATCAAATGAAGTTGTTGCATTAAATCCAATCGCAGGTACTTTTGCCATTGGGTGCTCACCCTGCTTATTCAATACTGCATCCAATACAACTGGCTTAGTAATACCCTTAACAGTTAAGTCACCTGTGATTTTAAAATGCTTTTTATCTTTGGTTTCTACTTTAGTACTTTTAAAGGTAATGTTTGGGTACTTAGCTGCATTAAACCAAGCTTCTTCTTGGAACTCTTTATCTAAGGCAGCTACGTTAGTATTTACACTGCTTAAAGGAATTGTCACTTCTACTGATGAATTTGCAGGTTTCGCATTATCAACTTTAATCACACCTTGAATATCAGTGAAGTTAGCGCTTGGTGTAGAAAAGCCAAAGTGATTCCAACTAAATACTGTTGCTGTATGTGTTGGATCAATTTTATAGTCTACTGGCGCAGCTAATGTTACAGAACTTGCTAAAGCGAATGCTAAACCGAGACTTAATGTTTTGAATTGCATTTTTGGTATCCTTGTTTGATATGAGTATTAGTGTATACATCAAGTATTTTTATTCACTATTCTTTATAAAACGATATGTTTCATCGGTGCAACAATAAAAGTATTACGCAGCCCAGCTAAACAACATATGATTAGACTATTCGGTACTACACAGTCAGTAGTGAACACTGCATGATTAGGTACAATCATTTTTATTTTTAAAGATAAACAATAAGGTAAAACATGACTCATTCAGCACAAGCATTAAGTACAGCAACTCCCTATCGTGTAACACTTACAGATACTTCTGGTCATACATGGTATGCAGATGAGCCTATGGACAAAGGTGGGCAAGATACTGCACCAAATCCAATACAGCTTGTTCTTTCCGCTCTTGGCGCATGTACCACAATTACGCTAGAAATGTATGCCAATCATAAAGGAATTAAGCTTGAGCATGTTCAAGTCAATTTAGCACTAAATCCAAATGGTGATCCTGAATCAGGACAAAATAATATTGAACGCAAAATTATCTTAAAAGGTGAATTTACTGAAGATCAACATAAACGATTACTCAAAGTTGCTGAGAGCTGCCCTGTTCATAAATTACTAACTTCTAATATTTCGATTCAAACTGAACTGAGTGTAGGTTAAGTCTATATCACTACATCAAAGTTATTTTTCTATATAAAAATATGCCCATAGAATTTTTAGTTTGATAACTGATATTTCTATGGGCTGGTAATTGTGAGCTTATTTAGTTTTACTGAAAATTCAGAAAGGTATATTGCAATAATTATAAATACACTTTTCAATATTTAGTCAAACAGATCAGAAATCAATTTAAGATTAAATATTTACAATAATTTTATAGCCAACCCTCATTTCGTGCAACATCTAAAGCATCAGATCTAAGTCGCTCTAATTCCTCATAATTATGATCATCCAATTTTGGTTTTACTTTTTCAAACTTTTCTTTAAGTAAATCCAAACTTCTCATCAGCATTACAAAAATTAGTTTTTGACGACCTAAGTCATCTGTTGTATTGAATACACTAGGATCTATCTTTAAACGAAAATCCATACTTCTTTTTTTTACAGAATATTTGACTCGCTCACCAAAATCATTTGGTCCCATCATTACCGTAATACAATCCCAACTATCTAAAGGCAAATCATATGACTTATTTTTTAACTCTTTCTTAAGTATTTCTTCCACATAGTTTCGAGCTAATTGTAATCGAGTAAGTTGCTCCTCATTTAATACTTCTTTACTTGATTCACTACTCATCCATATTTGCATATTCAGCCCTTATTGATTCCATTTAATCGTCATAAAAAAAGCGCCCTAATCAGGACGCTTTTTTATACCACTTAATTCAATTAAGCAGTCAATTCTTTAACAGCAGCAACAACCGCTTCAGTCGTAATACCGAAGAATTGGAACAAGTCTTTTGCTGGTGCAGATTCGCCGTAAGTGGTCATACCTATCACTTTGCCGTCTAAACCAACAAATTTCCACCAGTAGTCTACATGAGCCGCTTCAACTGCAACACGCGCACGAATCTGTGCAGGTAATACCGCTTCACGATATGCAGCATCTTGCTTCATGAATTCTTCAGCACATGGCATAGACACAACACGCACACCTTCAAGTTGTGAATATGCTTCCATTGCCAATGAAACTTCTGAACCTGTTGCAATGATGATTGCCTTCAATTCACCTTTCTCTTCAGCAAGTACATAACCACCTTTTGCAACGTTTTGAATTTGAGCTTCATTACGCGCTTGGAATGGTAAGTTTTGACGAGAGAAGATTAACGCTGATGGGCCATCTTTACGTTGAAGTGCAGACTTCCAAGAAACAGCTGCTTCAACTGTGTCACATGGACGCCAAGTATTTAAGTTTGGTGTACCGCGTAACGATGCAATTTGTTCAATTGGTTGATGCGTAGGACCATCTTCACCTAAACCAATCGAGTCATGTGTATAAACATGAATCACACGTTGCTTCATTAATGCAGACATACGTACTGCATTACGCGCATATTCCATAAACATCAAGAATGTTGCAACGTAAGGAACGAAACCACCGTGTAAAGCCACACCATTCGCAATTGCAGTCATACCGAATTCACGAACACCGTAATACACGTAGTTGCCCGCTGGATTTTCTTGTACACCTTGGCAACCTTTCCAAAGTGTTAAGTTAGAACCCGCCAAGTCAGCAGAACCACCTAATAATTCAGGCAGTAATGGACCAAATGCTTGTAATGTATTTTGGCTTGCTTTACGTGTAGCAATGGTTTCAGCTTTAGCATTTGTTTCAGCAATGAAAGCATCTGCTTGTGCAGCAAATTCCGCTGGTAAGTCGCCATTGATACGGCGTAATAATTCAGCCGCTTCAGTTGGATATTTTGCTTTGTATTGAGCAAACAATTCATTCCACGCTGCTTCAGAGGTTTGACCTTTTGCTTTTGCATCCCAAGCTGCATATACATCTTCAGGGATAACAAATGAATCTTCTTTCCAACCTAATGCTTCACGAGTTAAAACGATTTCGTCTTTACCCAATGGCGCACCATGGCAATCTTCTTTACCTTGTTTGTTTGGTGAACCTAGACCGATAATCGTTTTACAGATAATAATTGTTGGCTTATTAGTTTCAGCTTTTGCTTCTACAGTCGCTTGGCGAATTGCATCTGCATCATGACCATCTACACGCAGTACTTGCCAACCATAAGCGTTGAAACGTTGCTCAGTGTCATCACTGAACCAACCTTCTACTTCACCATCAATCGAGATACCGTTGTCATCATAATAAACAACAAGCTTACCAAGACCTAAAGTACCTGCAAGCGAACATACTTCGTGAGAAATACCTTCCATTAAGCAGCCATCACCCAAGAAACAATAAGTGAAGTGATCAACAACGTTTAAGTCATCTTTGTTGAACTGAGCAGCTAATGTTTTTTCAGCTAAAGCGAAGCCAACAGCATTAGCGATACCTTGACCTAATGGACCTGTCGTTGTTTCGATACCCGGTGCGTAACCATATTCTGGGTGACCTGGTGTTTTAGAATGTAACTGACGGAATTGCTTTAAATCTTCAATAGATAAGTCATAACCCGTTAAATGCAATAAAGCATATTGCAACATAGAACCATGACCATTTGACAATACAAAGCGGTCGCGGTTCGCCCATTGTGGGTTTGTTGGGTTATGATTTAAAAACTCACGCCATACGACGTCAGCGATATCTGCCATCCCCATTGGTGCACCTGGATGCCCTGAGTTTGCCTGTTGCACAGCATCCATTGCCAAGACACGAATTGCGTTAGCAATACGACGTTCATTTAAAGGGGTTGTCATAAGTCAGAATCCGATTAAATCAATGTGATAAAGAAGACGAGAAATCATCTTTCAAAAATTGAGACTATTGTCTTAAAAAAACGACATGGGGTAAAGTCTAATACACGATATTTCTTATATTTCGATCATTCATTTTCAATTATGTGAACAAATGTTCACAGCGTAAGCAAAAGTAAATATCTCAGGTTCGTAAAATCTATTCGCTTATTCAGAAAAATATTAAAAATCAATCCTCACATATAAGCTTTACTGATACACATATCAATAAAAACACAATGAAAATGCAATAAATTTATGGTTTTTAGTCAGCTTGTGCTAGTCCTATGAGCCAAGTCGATGTAACATACTCTGTCTTTTTGAAAATAACCATGATAGGACGTTCATGCGCGAGTATGCTGTTTTTACTTCAGAATCTGTAAGCGAAGGTCATCCAGACAAAATGGCTGACCAAATTAGTGATGCGATTTTAGATGCAATCCTAAGAGAAGACCCGTATGCACGTGTCGCTTGTGAAACATTAGTAAAAACAGGCGCGGTTGTTCTTGCTGGTGAAATCACAACAACGGCTAACGTTGATTTTGAAGCGATCGTACGTCAAACCGTAAATGGTATTGGCTACCACCACTCTGATTTAGGTTTTGATGGTTCAACTTGTGCCGTAATCAATATGATCGGAAAACAATCTCCTGAGATTGCACAAGGTGTAGATCGTCAAAAACCTGAAGATCAAGGTGCTGGTGACCAAGGTCTAATGTTCGGTTATGCAAGCCGTGAGACAGATGTGCTTATGCCTGCACCGATTTCTTACGCACACCGTTTAATGGAGCGTCAAGCAGAGTTACGTCGTTCAGGTGCTTTACCTTGGTTACGTCCAGATGCAAAAAGCCAAGTTACTTTTGCTTATGAAAATGGCAAACCTGTTCGCTTAGATGCTGTCGTGCTTTCGACTCAACATGACCCAGAAATTACTCAAGCTCAGTTGAAAGAAGCTGTGATTGAAGAGATTGTTAAGCCAATCATTCCTGCTGAAATGTTCCATGCAGGCACAAAATTCCATATCAACCCAACAGGTATGTTTGTCATCGGCGGCCCTGTAGGTGACTGTGGTTTAACTGGTCGTAAAATTATCGTTGATACATACGGCGGTATGGCGCGTCACGGTGGTGGTGCATTCTCTGGTAAAGACCCATCTAAAGTTGACCGTTCAGCTGCATATGCTGGTCGTTATGTCGCCAAAAATATTGTTGCTGCTGGCCTTGCTGATAAATGTGAAATCCAAGTGAGCTATGCAATTGGTGTTGCTGAACCAACATCAATTTCAATCAATACCTTCAATACTGGTAAAGTATCTGATGAGTTGATCATTCAACTTGTTCGTGAACATTTTGACTTACGTCCATATGGCATCACACGTATGCTTAACCTTATTCAACCTATGTATAAGCAAACAGCTGCTTATGGTCACTTTGGCCGTGAAGGTTCAGATACAGCATTTACTTGGGAAAAAACTGACAAAGTTGAAATCCTTAAGGATGCAGCAGGTCTTTAATTGCTCTGCGTCATCTAATAAAAAAGCTCGCATTTTGCGAGCTTTTTTATTCCCCAATCTAATTTCCCGAATTCATATTATCTTGCTTTAAAACTTCAAAAATAGACGTATTTTGAACAGGTTGCTCTTCTTGATGATGTTGCGAATACAAATGTGCAAGTTTTACGATAACCACAACAGCTAAACACGCAGCAACACAGAACATCCACATACCGTAAGGGCTGCGAATATGTTGAGAACCACAGTAAGGACATTCCTTATCTGTAGACGCGACCACCTTGTCGCAACATGCACAATGATATTGATATAACATCATTTGTTCCTCCCACTCGTTATTTTTTATTTTCTTTTTACAACAATTTTCACCGTTGTACTTTTATCCTATGAAAAAAAAAACGAGATTACAATGCAGTTATATGACCGATTCTTTCAAATTTACAAAGTTTTTATGTCAATTTAATGAACTACAAGTATTTTTAAATTTTTCTACAGAAGCGTATTATTTTGATCTTTCACATAATTTGCTAAAATATTGCTTTAAATTTATGGAAATAGCACCATGACTCAATTAATCAACAAAGGTGGATTTCGTGAACGTGCCAACCGTAGTCGAAAATACAAACAGTCAGAAAATGAGGTGACCACTTTGCCACCGAGCCAATACCAACCTCAAGACAAACAGACTACGGTCGCCAATAATGCAGAAAATAACCAAACTACAGATACAAACAACAAACCATAAAAAAGCACACTTTTGATCGTGTGCTTTTCTATAACTAAACCGAATTAGTTTACATCTTTAAATTCAATTTTCTTTTGATCTGGTTTTACTTCACGCGCTTCACCATCAATCACGGTTGAGTCACGATATTGCCCACCACCTTGTTGATTTTGCATTTCTTGCATCTGACGCATTAAATCAGCAAATGGACTTTGTCCTGAAGCACCACCGCCCATACCACCCATCATTTGGTCCATCATTGCTTGTTGACGCTTTGCCATTGTTTTCATCAATGCATTGCGGAAAGCTGTTTGTACCGATGGGATTAACACTAAAACGGCGATTACATCAGAAATCAAACCTGGTAGCATTAAAAAGAAACCAGACATCGCGATTGCTAATTTCTTAGTTACCGCTGGATCAGCACCTAACTGCCCTGTCATTTGCATTTGCTGTAACTGAGGCATGATACCTGACGTGCTTGAACGCAGCATATTCAAGCCAATAAAAAATGCGATAATAAACCAGAAGAATACATACCACATACTTCCAACGAGATCGCCCACGCCGATCCAAACCAACACTTCAGCAATTGTGCCAAAAACCACGATAAGAAGTAGATTCATGTTAAATCTCAAAATAAAACAATGTGCATATTGATAAAACAATGCTGACACATTTAATAAAATAAACTCAATAAATTATTTGATGGGTTCTTTTCTAAATTTATCAAGTCTGATGTTTATGTTTATTACATAAAAAAGCTCTCAGTTGAAATCAATCAATTGAGAGCCTAGAAAGAATTTATAAATTAACCACAAGTTGCATTGATAATCTTTTTAGATTGTGGATCAATCGTTACTGTAACGCGGTTCTCTCGATAATCCATAGTTACAGGTTGATTAGGTCCAACACTACGCACGATCTCAGACTTGGTTTTTTGCTTAATTTGTTCTTCGCTAAGTCCTGATTGACCAATTAACTTTTTTGCCTCATCAGCAACACATTTCGATTGGCTAGCACGGAATAGCTCCCACTCCTCAACCACCTGACCATTTGGCAACTTGCAGTATCCAACCTGACCATTTGTTTCATTTCGAATTTCCAACTGACCACCTTGCTCAACGCAATATTTACTCGCTGGATTTGCCATACCAATTTTTGGTGGCATATCGTCTTTATTTGGAGTTGAAGAACACGCTGCCAATGACATAACAACTGCACCTAAAAGTAAGATCTTTTTCATATTTTTGAATTTTTGCAAAAAAATTTAATATAGCAAACAAATGATAAATTTATGTCTATGAATTGAAACAAAGAACTCCAGTTATGATTAACTCATCGTTTAGTTCAACGAATTAAATCATCATTGAATAATGATGTACTCAAGCCGAATAGCCTGATCAACCAAATAATGATCTTTGATAATATAAAAATATGGTCTCGTGTTTACCCACTCATCCATTTCCAAAATGGCTTCTGTATAACCCATCACTGCTGAAAAATCTTTTACTTGTAAAATATCCATAGGCTTATCCCTTTTCTTATAGATATAAGCCTAACATAGAGTAAATATTTCCTTGTAGCTCAAAGCTCAATCTTGCCAGTCATTTTATATTTTTATAATTTGTTTTGGCTAAATTTCAAACATTAAAAAAGCACCCGAAGGTGCTTTCTTTCTCTTATAAGCCTGTTGCGATCAGAACCACAAAACTGAACAACAACGAACCTAAAGATCTTTTACAATGTACATGAACTTCTTGCTCAAACCCTTGAGAGTATCGCTCTAAGTTTTCCATAACCTAATGCTCATTTAATGTACTGCAATTATTAATTTGCCTAAATAATGTATGAAATGAAATTAGCAAAAAGTCGTAGATCAAGCTAGGGTAAAAATTTAAACACATGGTCAATTAGTGACAAAATTAAGCAATTTCACTTAAATTTCTAATGGTTTTTTGCAATTTTTCTAAATTATTAATATTCAAATAAAAAAGCCCACCAAAGTGAGCTTTTTTATATTTATTCTTAGTTTTGAGCAACTACAGTAATAGCAGTTGCTTGAGGTCCTTTTTTACCTTCAGCTACAGTAAAAGATACACGTTGTCCTTCATGAAGAACTCTAAAGCCGTTGCTTTGGATTTCGCTAAAGTGAGCAAAAACATCTTGTCCAGAATCAGCATGAATAAAACCAAAACCTTTAGTTTCATTGAACCATTTAACTGTACCAGTCACAGTGTTAGACATAAATTTAACCTATTTGAAAATTCGTAATACTTAGCAGCAAATAACTTGGAATAATAAAACTATGACACTAAAATCTGATAAAACGAGAAGTTTGGACAAACATACGAAATTAGAGATTTGCTGAATCAACAGAGTTATTCTTCTAGTTAACTATCACTATACACGACTTTACTTTTTATAAGCAATCCCTATTGCTTCAACCACTCATATAAATGGATGACATAACATTCAAAAACTAAGATTGATCTACGAAAACCATTTCCAAAATTATTTAATTTCAATATTTTTCAATAAGATAGATCAAGAAAAACAAGTCAAATAGATAAGATTTTCAATTAAATTCTCTTACATTTTTCTTCTTATGCAATTGATCAAGTTTCAGCAACCTATTTTGAATAACGAAAAAGTAAATATGATTAAAAATTATCCCAAACATCAATTTTTAACCCATTCCAATTTTAAATAATTAACATCGTAGCAATTGTCCACATTGTGATCCCAATTAAAACGTCTAAAATTTTCCAAGATGTCGCTCTTTTAAATAAAGGAAGTAACATCTTTGCCCCGTAGCCTACTGAAAAGAAAAATATCCAAGAAGCGAGTATTGTGCCTGCCGCAAACTGATACAGTTGATCCGAAAATTGCACTGAAATTGATCCGATCAAGATAATCGCATCCAAATACACATGCGGGTTAAGCCATGTGAATGCTAAGCATATTCCGATAATTTTGAGTAAAGAATCTTTTTCAATATCACTTGGGTTTAGCGAAGAAGAATTTTTTATAGCTGAATAGAAATTACGCAATCCGTAAAGGAATAAAAATGCTGCGCCAAAATATTTGCTCACGGTAAGGAGAAGTGGAAAGTTAGCAATAACTTTGGAGAATCCTGTTACACCGAAGTAAATCAAAATAGAATCAGATAATGCACAGATGAAACAAACCCAGAATACATACTGCTGCTTTAAACCTTGTTTTAATACGAATGCATTTTGCGCCCCTATTGCTAAAATCAGAGAGAAGCCAATTCCAAGCCCATATACAAATGCACTCATTCACTTTTTCCACAAACTAAAAATATTAAAGGTATTCATTTCTTTACACATTCAGATCACGCTGAAAGATTGTTATTATCTTTTTTTTTAATTTTTAATTCAGTAAAATTAAGTTTATTTCAGTTCAACTAAGTTTTTTTAAGGAAATTATGCTCGATAGCAAACAATGTGAAGCTTTCTTTGCTGTTGCAGAAACAGGTAGCTTTGAACATGCAGGCCAAAGACTGTGTATTACCCCATCTGCTGTGACACTGAGGGTTCAAGCACTTGAGAAGCACTTAGGTCAACTCTTGCTGATACGCGGCAGACCTTGCGTTTTAACTCAATCAGGTCTACATCTATTTGAATATTTGCAACATAGCAAACGCCTAGAACAAAATTTACTATACAGTCTCACAGGTAAATCTGAATCTAATTATTTTAAAACCACAATCGCAACGAACGCCGACTCTTTAGCAACTTGGTTGCTTCCCGCACTGAAAGATGTGCTCATTCAAGAAAAAATTATGATTGAGTTTAACTGTGACGATCAGTCGCATACTTATTCATTACTGGAAAATGGGAAAGTCAATGCATGTATTTCTATCGAAAGTGCAGCCATGAAGGGTTGTAATGCCATACATCTGGGATCTATGCGTTATAAAATGGTTTCAACGCCATTGTTTCAAAAGAAATGGTTTAAAAACGGAATCACGAGAGAAAGCTTAAGGACTGCCCCTGCAATTATTTTCAATCACAAAGATCACACCCATTTTGACGTACTCGAAAAGATGTTTGGGTTAACAAAAGGCACTTATCCATGTCACCTTATCCCATCTTCTGAATCCTTTGTCACGGCAATCCAGCTTGGCTTGGGATATGGAATGGTTCCAGAATTTCAACTCGAACAGGCTTTTAAAGATAAAAGTTTAGTTGAGATTTTACCTGAAGCTGAAACAGATATTGCTTTATATTGGCACCATTGGAATCAACAATCTGCTCCTCTTCAAGCCTTAACGACACATATTGTCCAAAAAGCGAAAATAGTTTTGAGATAATGTTCTAAGCAAAACAAGATATATCCAAAAATATCTTATTACATTTTAAAAGCAAGTACAGATTTAAAGGATTTAATTTTATTCAAAACCATAAATATAAATAAAAAGCCAATTCAGATATTTTAAAATAAAAATAAACCTATATTACAAGTAAAATAATTTCATAAAATCCCAAAAAAACAACAAAAATTAAATACAAGTGATAAACAAAACTTAACTCACACTTAAATTTAAAGTAAAAATACAATTCTAATGCATACCCAAAACTCAATATCATTTTCATTTAGATATACATAATAACTAATTTTTGATATAAAAAATCTGCTCTTTATTAATGAGCAAAAAATTAAAATCTAAAAACTAAAAATTGGGGAAATATATGAACTCTAAACAAGAAATTGATCAAATGGCATTAGGAACAGCGGCCTCAGCATTATTTCAAGGTTATAACAATGTCACAGCACAGGCATCCAACACCGCTATCCAAGGCTCACCAACAACGCAGTCAGGTGTCAGTGAATTACAGTATGTAGTCACGAAATCTCTACAACAAACATATAAAGCCTTGAATATTTCATCTTCTGTTTCTGCTGGTTATGGTGGATTTTCAGGGGAGGCAAAAGTAAACTTTGTAAATCAACTTAGTTTAACAAAAGAAAGTCTTTGTATTGTGGTTAAAGCCTCCGACAAACAAAATGTTACCCGTACAAATAATGTATCAATGAAATCAGATGTTCCTGTACCATCCACGGAAGATCAAGTTATTGAATTTGTTAAAAAGTATGGTGATTCTTATATTTCCGAGTTGGTCACAGGCGCAGAGTATTATGCTGTATATGCTTTTATTTGCGAGACCACAGAGCAACGAATGAGTTTAGAGGCTCAGCTAACAGCAAGTGGCATTTCTCTTTTTGGAGGTAGTCTTTCTGCTGATTTCCAAACAAAAATAGAAAATGTTTGCAAAGTATCATCGTCAACAGTCACATTTCAACAAATTGTTTCTGGCTTGAAAGATCCACATCTGCCATCACAAGATCACATAATCGATTACGCTCTAAGATTCTTTGATCTACAAATTGATAATCCTGCTATTATTTCCTACGAATCATCTAGCTATGATCAAGTACCTGGCTTTCCTGTGAATTTATTAGATCAAATCAGAAAGAATGTTTCATATTTTACTGATCCCAATGGGGATTTTACTAAGAAAGGAATTGATATTAATGAATTAATTAATCAATGTGAAAATATTGATAATATTTATAAGTTTTATAATTTCATTCAAGACCCAAAAATTAATAGTGTAAAAGAATTAGCGTATATCGATCTTAAAAAGCTTAAATCCCAACAAGATGATTTCACATACAATCCAAATAATAAATACTCTTTACCTGACTTACCTTCCTTAAATGAAGGAAAACCAGCTCTTCAATTTAATTTCAAAGATTCACCAACTTATGGTGGTGATGGTGGCAGTGTTTTTAATGATATTAATCAGTCTACCTTTCTCCCAAAACGCACTCGTTTAGTTAATGTAAAATTATACTCTGGAAAATATGTAGATAAACTGATCGCAACTTATGAATGTACAGACCCAATTAAACGTACTTATGTTTGTGAACATGGTGGTAATGGCGGTGGAGCTAGCTATGACCTTCAGCTAACGAATGGGATTTGGGTAAAATCGATTTCTGGCCAAAGCGGAAAATATATTGATCACCTAACATTTGAATCTAGTAATGGCCAATCAATCTCAGGTGGTGGTAATGGTGGTGGTGCATTTCAGTGCCAAATTCCTGATGGCTATTTTGTAGCAGGATTTCGAGGTCGATCTGGTAGCCTATTAGATCAATTTGGAGCTGTTTTTGCTAAACTTTTACCAGCAACATGGCAAAAATAATTGAGAAAGCAAAAAAGCTATCTACATAATGGATAGCTTTTTATTCATTTAAAGCTACATTTGAGAAATCATTTACTTTTTTTGTATTAATAAAAAAATATACAGCTAAAAGCCTTATATGTAACAATATCAACAATCTTTTATTCTTATAGTGCTGCATGTCATTAATTATTGGTATTGATCCTGGTTCACGCTTAACAGGTTACGGAATTATTGAGAAAGATGGCAACAAGTTACGTTTTGTCGATGCAGGCACGATTCGTACTGAAACACAGGAAATGCCCGAACGTTTAAAACGTATTTTTGCGGGTGTAGAACGTATCGTTAAATTTCATGGACCAACCGAAGCTGCGGTAGAGCAAGTCTTCATGGCACAAAATCCTGATTCTGCACTAAAGCTTGGTCAAGCGCGTGGTGCAGCCATCGCGGCATTGGTGAATTTGGATTTACAAGTGGCAGAATACACAGCGCGTCAGATTAAGCAATCTGTCGTGGGTTATGGCGCGGCTGATAAAGAACAAGTCCAAATGATGGTGATGCGCTTATTAAACTTAAGCATTAAACCCCAAGCTGATGCGGCAGATGCTCTCGCTGCTGCTATTTGTCATGCACACGCTTCTGGAAGTATGAGCAAAATGGCTGTGCTGAATGCTTTAGGTGGGATGGCAAGAGGAAGAAGCCGCTCCAGTACTAGAAGGCGTTAATATTAATGATTAACGACTTCATAAATCACTTTCCCCATATCATGCGCTTGCAAACCTCTCATACCATTTTCAGCCAGTAAATCTCCTGCCTGTGCATGTAAGCTAACAATCTCATGTAATGCAATTTGCTCATGAAATTGAGCTTTTAAACTCGCAATCATTCCTGCCAACACATCTCCCATGCCTCCTGTCCCCATACCTGCATTACCTTGAGTACAGATAAATAATTCGCTTTCCAAGATTAAACTACCAGCACCTTTTAGCACCCATTGCCCGGCATATTTTTGCTGTAGTTGGTGAATCGCTGCAATGCGATCTTGTTCAATCTCTGCTGCTGTACAATCTAATAAAGTTGCTGCTTCGCCTGAATGTGGAGTCGCATAGATATGATCATTTAATTGTTGCGGATGCTTTGCCAAAAACCAAAGTCCATCTGCATCAAGCACAATTTCTAAATGTGTATTTTGATTGAGTAAATCGAACCATTGCTGATAAATCCGCTCTGCCCATTGATCACGTCCTAAGCCCATTCCAAAACAGACCGCATCGACTTGCTTTAATAGTTGTTGAATCAGCTCTTGATCTAACGCATTAATATCTCGAACCATGATATTGGGCGAACGTGACAAAATTGCTTGATGATGTTTGCTATGACAAATCACACTTACTTTGCCAGCACCTGCATGAAAAGCGGCCTCAGCTGACATAATCACTGCTCCGCCCATATCCGCATGACCGCCAACAACGAGTACATGCCCGTAACTGCCTTTGTGACCAAATGCCTGACGTTTCGGCAATACAATTTTTTCAGGTGATAAATAGGCAAGTGGTTTTAATGCTGTATCAATTGGAATCAGGCGGACTAAGTGCAATTGACCGACATATTCTTTGCCTTGTCCCGTAAATAAGCCTGCTTTATACCCCAAAATGGTAAAGGTATGATCCGCTTGTATTGCACAAGGTAAAACTTGTCCTGTATTGGCATGTAGTCCACTGGGAATATCAATCGAGATTTTTAAACCTGTTTGTGCATTAAAACACTGAATTATTTTTTGCCAACCTTCATTTAGCGCTCTATTTAAGCCAATCCCAAATAACGCATCGATATGACAATCAACCTTTCTTAGCATCTCCTTATAGGGATGAGGGGTATACTCCACAAGATCACCAATGACATTGCTATTTAAATCTGTAGACGACTCGTTCTGAAAAATAGAAGCTGCAATATCATTTATTGGCTTCATTTCAACTTGCTGAGATTCAGCATACGCATAAGCCTGTTTTAAATCAGTGGAGTTACCCATTTCAGTTGAAAATACCGTTACATCAAAGCCCACCTGCTTCAAAAATGTAGCAATATAATAACCATCACCAGCATTGTTACCCTGCCCACACCACACAGCGATATTTTGGATATTTTGTTGATGAAATTGCTCAATCAGTTGCTGCGATATTGACCAAGCTACTTGTTGCATTAATCCTAAAGAGGAATTTTGCTGAGCAAACCAACGCTGCTCCCATGCTTGAATACTTTGGCTATGGTAAACTGAACGTTGCATATTATCCCCTATTATTGGTTTATGGCTTCATCCGCACCTTCAGGAAAATCGCTTGATAAAATCGAGCTGCAACAGCTTGATCCTCAAGAACTTAAAACATGGATAAAAGCTCAGGCTTTGGACTTGGGCTTTTCTGATTGTGTCATTGCCAAACCAGATGCTCAAGATCAAATGCCTCGTTTTAAAGAATATTTAGAACGCGGCTATCATGCAGATATGCACTATTTAGAAGAAAACTTAGAAAAACGTGCTAATCCAACTTTATTAGTTCCAGGAACTAAAAGCATTATTTGTGTGCGCATGAACTATCTTGTTGCATCCCCCCAGCCCCGTTATGTACCATTTGAACCAAATTCTGCCATTATTGCCCGTTATGCACGCGGTCGTGATTATCACAAAGTAATGCGTGGGCGGCTCAAAACGTTAGCAAGCCAAATTAAAGAAAAAGTGGGCGATTTTGAGTCACGCCCATTTGCTGATTCAGCACCTATTTTTGAAAAATCCTTAGCTGAAAGCGCAGGTATGGGATGGACAGGAAAACATACTTTACTGATTCATAAAAAATCAGGTTCTTTCTTTGTATTGGGGGAGCTATTTACCTCTCTCGAACTTCCTTTTGATCAACCTGCAACTGCACACTGCGGTTCATGCACTGCCTGTATTGATATTTGCCCAACACAAGCGATCGTTGAACCTTATATGTTAGATGCAAGGAAATGCATTGCATATTTGACCATTGAATATAAAGGCATTATTCCAGAAGAACTTCGCCAAGGCATCGGCAATCGTATATTTGGTTGTGATGATTGTCAGTTGATTTGCCCTTGGAATAGTTTTGCTAAAATGGCAACAATCCCAGATTTTGATGCGAGACATGGCTTAGATAACATTAGTTTACTCGACATTTGGCAATGGGATGAAGCAACTTTTTTGGCCAATACCGAAGGCAGTCCGATTCGTAGAACTGGCTACCAATCTTTTAAACGCAATATTGCAATCGGGCTTGGAAATGCGCCATACTCGGTTGATGTAGTCACACAATTGCAAGAAGCAAAACCTTTGCACGATGAGATTGTCAATGTACACATTGATTGGGCAATTGAACAACAATTGCAACGAGCCAATGTATAACAAATAGAAAATTGATGTTTTTTGCCCTTTGGCTTTGGCACGATTTCTGTATGATTAATCTCAATGTTTGTAATCAATCATCATGGATATAACAATGACCTTACGTAATGACTGGACTCGTGATGAAATCCAAGCTTTATATGATCAACCTTTTTTAGACTTAGTATTTGAAGCGCAAAGCGTTCATCGTCAACATTTCCAAGCAAATACGATTCAGGTCAGCACCCTTCTTTCGATTAAAACGGGTAAATGTCCAGAAGATTGTAAATATTGCTCTCAGTCAGCACATTACGACTCTAAATTAGAAGCAGAAAAACGTATTGCAGTTGATAAAGTAATTAGCGAAGCACAAGCTGCAAAAGAATCAGGTTCATCTCGTTTCTGTATGGGTGCTGCATGGCGTAACCCGCATGAAAGAGATATGCCTTATGTCTTAGAGATGGTACGCGAAGTAAAAGCCTTAGGTTTAGAAACTTGCATGACATTGGGTATGCTCAACCAATCGCAAGCTGAGCGTTTGAAAGATGCTGGTTTAGATTATTACAACCACAACCTAGATACATCACGCGAATATTATTCGCATATCATTAGCACTCGTACTTTTGATGATCGTTTAAATACACTCGATCATGTACGTCAAGCAGGTATGAAAGTATGTAGTGGTGGTATCGTCGGTTTAGGTGAAAGTCGTAACGACCGTATTGGTCTATTGCAAGAGCTTGCTACGATGCCAGTACACCCTGAGTCTGTACCAATCAACATGCTTGTACCGATTGAAGGCACACCACTCGCTGAAGTGGAAAAATTAGATGTGACTGAGTGGATTCGTACAATTGCTGTCGCACGTATCATCATGCCACATAGCTATATTCGATTATCAGCAGGTCGTGAATCCCTTAGTGACTCGGATCAAGCACTTGCATTTATGGCTGGTGCAAACTCATTGTTCTCTGGTGAAAAACTGTTAACAACTCCAAATGCTGGTGAAGGCAAAGATCAGATCTTATTTGCAAAACTCGGCTTAACTGCTGAAAAAGCAAAGCCTACAGTTGCAGAACTCTCAGTAGATGCCATGAGCGCATAAATATAAAAGCCTTGTCGCTTGACAAGGCTTTTTTCTTGGAATAATTACACTTATATAGATGTGACTAAAATCCCATATTTGGCAGTAAGAAACATTCCAATTCTAATCACATCCACTCCAGCTGCATGCGTAACAGATAGCTCCTGTGTATGTACATCAAAATGGAATGAATCAAATATCTCTTGATGATGCATTAACCATAAAATGGTATCAGCGACATGCTCATCAACTGTATACGTTTCCGACTTAAAATCCTTATCCATAATGCTTTATTGAGATAAATTGATTTAAACATCATAACCAAATCATCTATCAAAAGCAGTAAGATAAAAAAACACTTAGTCAAAGGAGATAACTAAGTGTATTAACGAGGAATAAAACTTAGCGATTAGGCAGCTTTAGGATTAATCAATGTCTGACCTGCTTTTAAGCTATTCATGGCCTTTGGATTAAACTCTAATGTCAGGACGTGATTGTCTAAATGAACATGATAAGAACGAATCAATGACTGCGGCCCATCTTCTGTATCTAACACATACTCATCCGCGATATTTAGGATACCTTCGAGATTGGTTGTACTAAACGCACGATCATGGCTGAACAAGTCGTAGATTGTCTGTAAATTAAAACTTGTATGTTGTTCTGTAGGATGACTTTTTAAGTGTTGCTCTAAGAACAATACAAATTTATGTGCGAAGAAATAATAGTTAGGTTTATGTGTATAAAGCATGTTCATTTATAGCTCCTTTAGATGATTTTTTCATCAAATCATGACTAAAACACTAAGGATTGAATCTTAAAAAAATCTTAAAAAAAGTTTGGCGTTTTTGTTAACGAACTTAAAAATCTTCTGCTTTTATTTTTAACAAAGGTTCAATTTTTTGATGATTACTGAAGTCCTGTCACAAAAACTTCATATAAAAAAACCGCTATTTTGTATAAAAAATAAACAAACAATCCACTATTTCTTAAAAAATAAATCTTAAAAACAACATTTTTTGTTGAAAATTCACATAATCAGGAAAGCAATTTCAGAAAAACTAAAAAATAAACAACAAGTTATTTCAGCCAGCTTAATAATTATTTAAGAATTACTAAAAATGTGATGAAGTTTGCATTTTATTTATTAACTGGTATATTTCGCACATTACTTATTCAGCGCAGAAACTTAACTGGAAAAGTAATCTAATTCAAACTTTTAGCTGATGTCTTAGAGAAATTATTATGAAAAAACTTGCTTTGCTCGCTACTCTTTCAGTTGTTGGTATTGCTAGCGCTCACGCTGCAGATGGTACTATCACAATCAATGGTTTAGTGACTGATAAAACTTGTAACATCGTTACTCCAGCGGGTAAAGATTTTACAGTTACGCTTCCAACAGTTTCTAGACAAACTCTTGCGAATGCAGGTGATGTTGCTGGCCGTACACCATTCCAAATCAACTTAGAAGATTGTTCAGAAGGTAAAGTTGCAACTTACTTCGAACCAGGTGCAACTGTTGATTTCAACACTGGTCGTTTAATCAACCAAGCTGCTAGCGGTGCTCAAAACGTTGACGTTCAACTTTTAGGTAGCAACAACCAAGTAATCCCTGTTTTAGCTGCTGGTGCTTCTGGTGCTCAAGCGAACTCTCAATGGGTTGACGTTGTTGACGGCGGTAGTGCAGATCTTAACTACTACGCTGAATACTATGCAACTGGCGCATCTACTGCTGGTGAAGTAACAACTAACGTTCAATACACAATTATTTATCAATAATTTGTTGATCGCTGAGTTTCTATGTTCTAGAGCATAGAAACTCTTTTTATTTAAATTCATCTGCCTTTTTTGAGAATGTTGAGCATGTCATTTAACGGTTGTAAATTTTTGTCTGGTTTAGCACTTTGTTCAGTTATGGCTACTGCCGCTAACGCTGAGATAATCATTCATGGCACACGCGTGATTTACCCTTCTGATGCACGTGAAGTAACTTTACAACTCAGCAATAATGGCTCAAAACCTGCTCTCGTCCAAGCTTGGATCGATGAGGGTGATCCTAAAAGCACACCAGACCAATCTAAAGTGCCTTTTATGATTACACCACCTATCTCTCGTGTAGAGCCAACTAAAAGTCAAACACTTCGTATTACGGCTTTACCAAATGCGTTACAACTAGATCAAAAACAAGAAACTGTATTTTGGTTAAACGTTTTGGATATTCCACCGAGACCAACAGGCAAAGGTACAGAAACTGTTCCAGATAACTTTTTGCAACTTGCAATTCGTTCAAGAATTAAATTTTTCTATCGTCCAGCAAGTATCAAAGAAGATGCCAACTTAGCTGCTGACAAATTGCAATGGCGTCGTGTTGGTCAAAACATTGTTGTTAAAAACCCAACCCCTTTTCATATCACGATGACTTCAATTTATCAGGCCAATGGTGATAAGAAAGTTGATTTATTGCCTAAAGGTTTAATGTTAAAGCCTTTTTCTGAAGATCAAGTTCAGTTAAAAACATCGAACACTGAAAAAATGAGTTTTATTAATGTTAATGATTACGGTGGCCGTGTCGAAAGACCGATCAAATTCCAATAATCATTATTCGTTTAGATAATCAATAATTTTAAGTACCTATACAATATAGGCGATTTTTAATATGTCAAAACAGCACGCAACATACAGATTATTAAAGCGTCATATTTGCTTTTACCTTACCTCAGGCATGATCAGCATGACCCTGCCTGTAATGGTACATGCAGATGAATCTACACAAAAAAAAGCTGTAGAAGCT
Source organism: Acinetobacter sp. UBA6526 (assembly GCF_002434875.1). Taxonomy (NCBI): domain Bacteria; kingdom Pseudomonadati; phylum Pseudomonadota; class Gammaproteobacteria; order Moraxellales; family Moraxellaceae; genus Acinetobacter; species Acinetobacter sp. UBA6526. The sequence goes on from NZ_DJLC01000160.1 coordinate 28,958, forward strand.
GAGTTTGACTCTTCTTTTTTAATCGGTGATGCACAGAAAATCGATATTTCACGATTCAAATACGGTAACCCTGTTTTACCGGGTGAATATAACGTCGACGTATATGTAAATGGTCAGTGGTTCGGTAAACGTCGAATGATGTTTAAAGCTGTAGACCCAAAAGAAAA
>NZ_DJLC01000083.1:0-7115 GCF_002434875.1 Acinetobacter sp. UBA6526
AAGTTATTTTGTAGCTGGCGTACCCAACCCAATGCTACTAACTTTCGTCACCTTTATCTTAGCGTTGATCCCTTTTGGCACACCGATCTCTTATCTCGGCGTTGGACTTTGGTTATTCTCACAAGGTCAAACCGTTGAGGCAATTGGTGTTGTGACTTGGGGTATCTTAATCGTGAGCAGTGCCGATAATGTCATCCGTCCATTGGTGATCTCAGGGGCAACTAAAATTCCATTCCTACTCATCATGTTTGGTGTACTAGGTGGTATTGCTAGTTTTGGCTTGGTTGGTTTATTTATCGGTCCTGTTATTTTGGCAATCTTACTGGCAATCTGGCGTGAATGGTTACATGAAAATGTACAAGAACCTATTGCTGTCATTGAAGCACCACCCGAGTCGAAATAGGGTTTTATTTAGACCATTAATCATTTGATAACGAATCTCACTTGCGAGTTGTTCAATACTTTGTTTGAATCAAGATGATAAAGACAATAGACAAGGACAACTCGCGATGTTTTCAACATTACCTAGACTTTCTTTTTTGACCGCGGTGATCTTAAGCTTAACAGCTTGCTCATCCGCGATACTCGATGGCAATGCCACGACTAAAATTCAGAAACAAAGCACAGCCAACGATCAGAAGCATTTGATCCCTGTACACCTCGTCAGCGCAGATGGTGTAGGTGCATCAATCGGTACTGTCTCTTTCCAAGAAACGCCAAAAGGTTTGCTCATCACACCTGCGTTATGGAAACTTTCTCCAGGTGAGCATGGCTTTCATATCCATGAAAATGCATCCTGTGATGCTGCAATGAAAGATGGAAAAATGGGAGCTGCACTGGCTGCAGGCGGTCATTTAAATCCTGAAAATATCGCACATCACGGTACACCACAAAATGGTCATTTAGGTGATTTACCCGTATTAGTAGTGAATGAAAAAGGGTTTGCTACAACACCTGTGATTGCGCCACGTTTAAAAATGGCAGATGTCCAAGGACGCGCGATTATGATCCATGCGGGTGGAGATAATTATTCGGATGACCCACTTCCTCTTGGTGGTGGTGGTGCTCGCATCGCATGTGGTGTGATTAAATAAATATTTGCTGTGGGTATCTTCTCAGTTATCCACAGCTTAGCTGTTTTGTAATCACAGTTATCCCGAAGGCTCACGATTTTTGAAAAAATTAAAACTGCGCATGAATTTTGCATAAGATTATTATTTGAAAGTTCAATTAATTAATCATGCTAAAACTAAGTGCAAATTGCTTGTCCTATGCCGCTTCCTTTTTGGAAGTTTATTCGTATGATCAACCTAAATAAATTAAAGAACAATAATCGTGAAAAACTTCGCCCTGATATTTAATCGTTTTCGCTCTAATTCTATTTTGTTGTATTGCCTACAAATTTTGATCGTACTGTGCGGCACTACATTGGCTCTCCACCATCTGGGGCTTGGGCAGTTTATTGTTCCTGTGACTTTAGGTGCGATTGCTGCGGCACTGACTGATTTTGATGATCGCTTGAGTATTCGTTTGCGGAATCTGCTCTATGTCTGCATTTTATTTTTTAGTGTCAGCACAATTTTAGAGTTTCTCGCACCTTACAAATTTTGGTTCATTGTTTATTTAAGTGTATCAAGCGCAGTACTCATTCTAATGGGCGCTTTAGGTCAACGTTACGCTACCATTTCTTTTGGCACAATTTTACTGTCGATTTACACCATGTTTGGGCTAGGTGAATATCCACATTGGTATCAGCAACCGAGTTATTTTGTGCTTGGCGCACTTTGGTATGGTCTGACTTCGATTGTATTTTTTATTATTCGCCCCACCCTCCCACTACAAGAGAAAATCTCAACAATTTTCAAAGATATTTCAGTGCTTTTACATACTAAAGCACGCTTATTTGATCCAGATAATATTGATAATGTTGAAAGCTTACTATTTGAGTTATCACAGAAAAATACCCAAGTCGTGAATAGCTTAAATCAAGCCAAAAACTCGCTTCTCACACGTTTAAAAGCATCTCGCGTCAATAACACCAGTATTTATTGGCTCAACTTATATTATTTTGCCCAAGATATGCATGAGCAAGTCACTTCAAATTATCTGCATTATGAAAAGATTCATCAGAATTTTAGCCGAAGTGATTTGATTTTCCGTATTCAAAAAAATATGCATCTGCAAGCGGTGGCTTGTCGTGATTTAAGCCAAACTATTTTACATCATCAAGTGTATCAACCGAGTTTGGAAGCAACGGCGGCTTTAAAAAATCTCGAAGAATCCATGCAAGACTGGGTACAACAGCACCCCGATAATATCGAGGTGAAAAATCTGGAACTGATTTTAAATAATTTAAAAAGTGTGCATGAACAATTTGCACAATTACAATTTAGTCAAAACATCGAACATCATTCAGCAGAACAACACCAAGATCATCTCAATTTACTGGATGATGACATTCAAGGTGCACAAGACTTTATTTTAAAAATCAAGCAACAGCTCAGCCCACAATCAGCGTTGTTTCGCCATGCCGTGCGTCTTGCGGTTGTGTTTGCAATTGGCTACGCGATTTCCTTGTTACCATTTGCGCAAAATGGTTATTGGATTTTGCTCACCAGTTTATTCGTGTGCCAAATTACTTATTTTGCAACCAAAAGTCGTTTAAAACTCCGAACGATTGGAACATTGCTTGGTGTTCTGCTGGGTGTACCGATTCTATATTTTGTGCCGAGTGTTGAAGGACAACTTATTATTACCGTGATTTGCGGGGTGTATTTTTTCTATTTAAGACAAAAGAAATATGCACTGGCAACGGTCATGGCGACATTGATGGTGTTATTGATTTTTAATTTAAAAGGCGCGGGTTTTAGTATTATCGTACCGCGTATTATGGACACACTCATCGGCTGTGCCATCGCTTGGTTAGCCGTTAACTTCATTTGGCCTGACTGGAATTTCCGTAATATTTCCAACAATATTAAAAAGAGTAGCCAAGCCACACTGCAATATTTGCACTTAGTGATCCAGCAATATCATCACGGACGGGAGCAGAACTTAGCTTATCGCACCACACGGCGTGCCGCACATAATGCTCAAATTGAATTATCGAATATGATTTCCAGTTTGAGTACTGAGCCTCAACCAAACCAAGAACTCATTCAACACGCCTTTCGTTACTTAGTTTATAGTCACAGTCAGCTCAGTTATGTCTCTGCGTTAGGACATCAAAGAGAAAAAATCGAAGATCTTAAAGCACTCGAACTATTAGATCGTATAGAGAACTTATTGAATCAAACATTGCTGCAACAAGTACCTATTCCAGAACATTATCTCGACCATTTATTACAAGATATTGAACATTTACATCAACAAAAACAGGTCTCTAGCAAACATCAATTATTACTAAAACAAATGACCCTATTGCTAGAGACCCTGCCAGAACTCGTAGTTTTAAAAAACAAACTACTCGAGTTGGAAATTAAATAATGCGACGATCAATAACTTAGAATTAATTCAATCCTTGTTGCTGACGAACTTGCATATGCTGCAACAAGACTTGACGCGGGGTGCTAAACCAAATCGCGATCAATGCAAAGCTGACTAAAGCAAATGCCCAGATATGAAAATGTGTATATAACATACGAACCAGTTCAATGATCACAAAGAAGCTCATCATCAATAACATTGACACTGATGCGGCAACCGTTCCTTTCGAAACTTCAGAAGACATCAAGGCAAAACGATACATCACTGAAAAACTAATTCCTTCACCGAAGCTGATCAACGTCATTCCAATCAATAAACAAGGAACAAGATAAGCGTTCCAGATCACACCAGCGATCAAGAATAACGTGCCGAGAAACATGATCGGTAAGCCCATCAAAATGGTCTTGCCTAATTCAAAACGGTCAATAATTTTGATTAAAACGATATTTCCTGCAATTAAACCAAAGAACACAGGGAATTGCGCTAGACCATACTGCACACTACTCAGTTTTAATTCATCAACTAAGATAATCGGCGATAATGCAATCCATAGCATCAACGGCATACTCACCAAAGGCAGTGCTAAGGTAAACCCTAAAAATTGACGGTCAGTAAAGACTTTTTTAAAGTCATCAAACATATAGCTGAACGGTTGTTTGGCACGACTTTCCTGATGTGCTGGCATAAATTTATTTAAGCCAAACCAACTCAAGAAAGACACCAATGCAATCGCTACAAAGCCCCAATGCCAAGACACATAATCAATTAAGAATGCACCTAAAACAGGACCAAGCAAGGGTGCTAATAACGAAATATTCGCCATTAAAGCCATCACTTTAATTGCATCACGCTCAGCAAAGGTTTCCTGAATCGCAGCATAACCGACTGCTGAAATGACAGTTAATCCAATCCCTTGTAAGAAACGCAAGGCAAGAAACTGCTCAATATTGTGGGTCAGTAAAATGAGCAGGCAACAGATCGTGAAAAATGCCACACCCGCCAATAATACTTTCTTTCGGCCGAGACGATCTGATAATGGCCCTAACAACCATGCGACACTCGCGCCACCTAATAAATAAAATGACATCGACGAGGGTGCCCACGTTGCACTCACACCGAATTGTTCTGTAATCGCCAGCATCGCTGGCTGGATCAAGTCATTACCGATATAAACTGAAAACTCAAATAGCACCAAGGCTAAAGGAAACATGAGCGTTATACGGTTTAACGTCATATTCTGATTATTCGTCATCATGTTGTATTCACAAAAATAACCAACTGGCGTTCGTCCCATTTTCAACATACGAAAACAGGATCATCGCCACAATCATGGTTTAGATTTAAATTAAATTTTGATTTTCATGCTGAGAGAAAGCATGTTGTAAATGTGAAAACACCGTATTCACAAGGTGTATATAAGAAAAACAATCTATTTACGTGAGACTGGTAAATGTTTTACCTTTTGGCAAAATCGCCAAGCGCAAATCTAGCACTTTTTTAAAATGACTGCAATTTAATCAAGCCGAATGAATTGTATTGATGTGTGAATAACAAAGAAGTTATCCACAGTTTTGTTGATCTTTTAGGCATGTTCAAATTAAGTCCCCCTATTAAGGACAAAGTTCAAACTGGAATTTTTCGGTATTCTCCCCTCGTGCACATTGATAGCTTTGTTTTTTATTGACGATTTTCCAAACATCTTGATCCCTTTTTAACTCGTACTCGGTTCGGATTGCCATAACAGAATCATCTAGCTGTGCTTGTTCCACTGTAATTTCAGCATCCGTTGGATTTTCTGCGCTGTTGAATTGTTGATTTATTTTTAAATTGGTCTCGTCATGAAACAAATTGGGTTGATCTGATAAAACGGCATGCATTGCTGTACTTTTTTGTACAGCAGCTTGTTGCTGCGACTGAGCAATTGGTGGACTACATGCTACCAAAAATAAACTACACCCCAAAGCCATCCAAATTTTATTCATTCTCGCCGCTCCCACAGACCCAATATGTTTATGCTACTATGCAAAGCTGAACTGCAAAGCAACAATATGTATATGACTTGCAACAGATTTGTGATAGTTAGCACTTTATCTATAGTGATCACAAACGATTAAAAGACCTATATTTTTATAATCAATATCGCGTTTTAGGACATAACTTATGCCTGATTTATCTAAAAATTTAACCGTCATTTTGCTCGTCACCACAATCTTGGTTGGCTGTTCAAAAAAGGAAGAAAGCTTTGCCAATGATGCCGCCCTTGAAACAGAAAGCGCAGAGCTTAGCAAAGCAATACAAGAAAATATTGCAGAAAATCCCAAACAATTACTTAGCCCACAACAGAGTCCTTTAGAAAAAAGCCGCCAATTGGTTAAAACCTCACAACTACAATTTGAAGTCAAAGATGTTTTAAAAACAACCTCAACCCTCGAACAACAGTTATTGCAATACAATGGTTATATCGAAAGCAAACAAATCGATTATCAGATCAGCGATCGTTCTGAACGAGATCGTATTGACGGCAGTGTAGATATTTATGAAAAAATCACACCTATCGCACAACTGACTGTGCGCATTCCGAATGAACAAGTCACCAGCTTTCTTAATAACTTATTGCCATTGATGCTGAACTTTAATACCCAAACCTATGAAGCAAAGCGCTACGAATTAAAGTTACTCGAAGAAAAACTTAATACAGCTAATCAAAGCAACACTGAATCAAATGCAGTCAACAATCAGCTACAACAACTCACTGATCTTGAAGTCAAAGACCGTTTAGCTTACAGCACCATTCGTCTTGAGTATTTCCAACAAGCACAAGTCCGAAAAAGCCATGATCTCAATATCAATCGTATTGCGACCTTGGATAGTGATCCACTCCTTAGTCGTGTTTGGGAAGCAATTAAAATGGGGCTGTATGGCTTTAAAGGAACCATTATTTGGTTAGTGATGTTCTGGCCGCTATATATCGTAATCGCACTGTTCTGGTGGATTCGCCGTTGGTACAAAACAAGAAAGCAATCTTAAGGATAAATGTATTCAATGCACAATTGTTGATTTTTAATCAATAGTATTTTGCTTATTTATGCATTTTTACTCATGAATAGATTTTCTAAAATGCGCTCCAGTTTTAGAAATCTATTTTGAGTCATCACATGAGCAATATTTTAATTATTAATGGTGCAAAACAGTTCGCTCACTCTAAGGGTGAGCTAAATGACACGCTTACTGAATTTTCAGCATCCCATTTAAAAACATTAGGGCATCAGGTACAAGTCACTCGTACCAACAGTGACTATGATATTCAAGCCGAAATTGAAAAATATTTATGGGCGGATGTCGTGATTTACCAAATGCCAGGTTGGTGGATGGGTGCACCGTGGACCATGAAAAAATATATTGATGATGTATTCACCATTGGTCATGGTTCACTTTATGCCAGTGATGGTCGTAGTCGTTCTGATGCATCGAAAAAATATGGTTCTGGCGGCTTGATACAAGGTAAAAAATACATGTTATCGCTGACATGGAATGCACCTATGGAAGCGTTCACTGATCCTGAGCAATTTTTTCATGGGGATGGTGTAGATGGTGTTAATTTACCTTTCCATAAAGCTAATCAATTTAGC
>NZ_DJLC01000051.1:0-5901 GCF_002434875.1 Acinetobacter sp. UBA6526
GGTGGTGCATTAAAGAATATTTACGCCGTGGCGATGGGAATGGGTGCGGCATATAACATTGGTGAAAATACCAAGAGTATGATTTTGACCCGTGCTTTGGCTGAAATGAGTCGTTTTGCGGTTAAGCAAGGTGCTAATCCATTAACTTTCTTGGGCTTGTCAGGTGTTGGTGATTTATTTGCAACCTGTAATAGTCCATTAAGTCGAAATTATCAAATTGGTTTTGCTTTAGGTTCAGGTAAAACATTGGATGACGCAACTAAAGCCTTAGGACAAACTGCTGAGGGGATCAATACAATTGTTCAAGTTCGTGCTAAAGCGGAAGAACTTGATGTGTATATGCCAATTACCAATGCTTTATATGAAGTTATTTTTGAAAATGCGCCACCGATGACGATCGCTTTGTCTCTGATGAAAAATGGCCATCGTAGTGATGTCGAGTTCGTACTACCACATCATGAAGTGTAGGGTAGCTTTTAGGTCTTTCTAGCAAACAAAGATACTGGCACAAATTAAATATCTTTTAATTGGTATTATCCCAATCTTTTAAGTTAAGGTTGGGATAAAAAATAGATCTATTGACTCTTTTTAGAAAGGGCTTGGTAAAGTGATGATAGATTTATCAAATTGTCATCAATCATAGTTAAAATATAGAGATAAGAAATAAGGTATTTTTATGCAACTCACTTTAGTTCGTCACGGTGAAGCTTCTCCAGCTATCGATGGTGATGATATCAAGCGTCCATTAACACCGCGTGGACATCAGCAAGCTGATCAAACAGGACATTTTCTAAAAGATGTCATTCGACCTGAGATTTTTATTGTAAGTCCTTTATTACGTGCTCAAGAAACATTGGCACATATCAAGGCACACTTTGAAGGTATTCCTGTTTTAATCTGCGATAAAATTAAACCTGATGATGATGCTAAAGATGCGATAGAATGGTTGTCAAAACTACCATATGAATCTATTGCAGTTGTATGTCATATGAATGTCGTAGCGCATATTGCAGAACAATTAACACATGAAAGTTTTAATCCATTTGCATTAGCCGAAGCGCGTATTTATGATCAGACTGTGATTGCAAATGGCTTATCGACAGAAAAGAAACGTTTTACGCCAACAATATAAATTTTATCTATCCTAAGCGGATAAAAGGGTAATTAAAACCTATGCTGTATATATGGATGCCCGAAACCAATGGAACATGGTATTGGTCGGCAGGGGAAAATTGGTTCGTCGCTGAAAGTCTTGAACAACTCATTCAAGATTTACAAGAGCATCAAGGGAAAGAGACGGCTGTTTTTTTCCCGAGTCGAAATGCTCAAATCTTGCAACAAACAATGACGAAAGCACATTACAAACAGTTGGGGCAAGAAGGAATAAAATACCTCCTTGAAGAGTTTGTAACTTTACCTATTGATCAAATGAAAGTCGTTCATCATTTTCAAAATGATCAACTTAATATTTTAGGTGTAGCTCAATCATCCATTGAAACTTGGCAGCATGCATTAAGTTTATTACCTATTCAAATTGTTGCTTTTTTACCTGACTTTTTGATGTTACCTGAACCAGAACAGGCCGAAGTTGTGATCGCAAATATTTACGATCATTTGCTTGTTCGAGAAAATCTTTGGTCTGGTAACTCTGTTGATGATTTAGGTCTATTTCTTGAGTTTCAAACACCAGAAACTCAATACAAGTTTGCTAATCTCAATATTCAACAATTAGATAGTTTGGCAACTGCTTCGAGTAAAGATCAGCGCAGTGAGTTTAGTTACCAATTTCAGCAGTTACAACGACCTAGACAGCATCCGTTTAATGTTCTTCCAAAAGCAAAAAATACTGATGTGCAATGGTCTGGCTACTGGAAAACTGCTGCAATCGTTTTTATCGCCGTAATTTTCGTTCAGTTGACTTATGATGGTTTACGCTGGGCTAAGCTCAAAAAGGTGGCGGATCAAACGGCAGCCCAAGCGATTGATCAGTATAAATATTGGTTCGGTGAAAACAGTCGTGTAACTGAACAAAATATAAAAAGTCAGTTTGAAAGCCAGCTCAGAATGAGCCAGTTAGGTGATACGCAAGCATTGTCACTGTTGAGCCGTGTTGGTCCTATTCTAATGCAAAAACAAATCCTTGCTCAACAAGTGAATTACGATGCATCTGAATTGACGATGTCATTGAAAGCCAAATCATCGGATGATTTACAAGCATTAACTCAACAGTTGAATCAACAAGGATTTCAGGCTGAATTAGGTAACGTGCAAGCCGATACAGTAGGTGCAATCGGGGTGGTAAAAGTAAAATAATGAAAGCATTTACAGGAATAAAAAACCTTTTTGATCAAAAGGTTGAAGCAGTCAGTCAGTATTTACAGCGCTTGTCTGTTCGTGAACGTGTTATGGTGGTTTTCACTGCAATATTTTTAACAGTTGTGATTATCGGTTCTGCACTTTGGAAAATGCATTCTTTAGCAGATCAGCAACAGACACGTTTAAATGAACTTAAAGATTTAACGGTTTGGATGCAGAGTAATGCTGCAACGATGAAGCCTGCGAATGATCTTGATCTTACACCAGCAGATAAAATTCAACGGACTGCTCAACAGCAGGGCCTAGCAGTTTCATCACAACAAAGTGGTGAGCAAATCCAAATCGTCGCAGAACATCAAAATTATGCTGTGCTTGCTAATTTTTTAATGCAATTGTCTCAGATGGGATTAAGTATTCAAAAAATGGAAATGGTTTCTAATAATAATCAAATTAAATTATCAGCGACTGTTGAATAATTTAATTTTCAGAAGCCTTTGAAATATATTTAATTGAGGTGTTATTTAGTAATAAATGCACCTTTATTTATTTTAAAAATTAAGTGAATTTTATTTAATAAACATTGTATTTATTTTAAAAAAGGCCAAGAGAATATGCAATTTTAATGGCTTTAGAGCGACTATCGACTGAAAGTTTGCTGTAAATATTGCGTAAATGTGCTTCTATGGTATACCGTGATAAGCCTAATTCATTTGCAATATCTTGATTGTTAAACCCTTGAGTCACAAATTCTAAAATTTCTAACTCTCTTGTAGATAGATTTTCAGGAGAATGTTCAAGCTTAATCGGCTGTCTTAGTCTTGCTGATAAAATGATACGCACTAAAAATGGATCAATAGGAATTCCACCTTGTAAAATCTGCTTGATTGACATTGAAACTTCAACATCATTTCTTTCTTTTAATAAATAACCAGTCGCTCCTGCATGAATTGCAGTTAAGACGGCTTCTTTTGTATCCCATTCAGAGATAACCAATATTAAAGTATTCGAATTCTGTTGTTTCAGGGTTTGAATAAGCTTAGTTCCATTTCCATCAGGTAGGTTTAAATTAACTAAGGCAAAAGCAACTCTGTTTTCTTTAACAATAGAAATAGCGTCTTTAAGGGTATTTGAAATGATCAAATCACTATTTTTATAATTTAATTTAATTAATAAGTTTGTTAACCTATTTTGAAGTTTTTGGTCTTCTTCTGCAATTAACACGGGTTTAGGCAAGATGGTGCTCAAGATATTTTTGTCAAATAAATCTTGCCTTTCCTGTAGTTGCTCAACCATGATTTTATTCTATTGTTATCTGTGTTTAATTATTATAAACATGTGGTGTTTATTTTCTATATCTTTGTTAAATAATTTTGATAATATTGGATCTGAATTTTATTTGTTAGTTTGTTTTAATATGCTTTTTAATAATTGTTTATGTGGTGATAATGAGTTTCTATTTAAATTATTATCAATAAATAGAAACCCATTTATAAATTAAGAACGAGAAGGGTAAATACCTTGCAAACTAATAATGTAATAAAGCACAAGATAAGGGTTTGTGATATCGACAGGAATACTGCCACCTGCAATTGATGTATTTTGTTGAGGTAATGGTATGTTCGCAGGCGAACTTACAGGCTTCATATTCATCAATTGGCTTGGATTTTGAGTAAAAGTATCAAAAATACCGCCTGTAGTTGGATCATTTGCATTTGCCCACACAGCATTTGTTGGATCACTTGTATTTCCTCCACCGTTGCTTGCTTGCAATGTTAAAGAGATTGCAGTTGAAACGGTTTCAGCAGGGACAATGTGATTATGTGCAGGCAAGTTGGCAACAGTTAAGGTCGTACTGCTATGACCAGCACTTTGACCCAATTGATTGGTATTATTGTGCCCCATTGCAAAACGACCACCTAAATTTGGAAGAGCAAAAGTAGTTCGACCATCACCACCATAAGTTGTGCCTAACAAGCTGAACAAAGCTTGGTATTGGGCTATTGATAGTAACTGCCCATTACATGCTGCCCATCCCTGAGGGACAAAAGTATATGGAACAAGAATAATTTCCCCTAAATATGGATCTGCGCTCATAATTTTTACCTATTATTTTCTTGAAAAGTTGTTGATGTTTATGTGCCATTTAATTAAAGGAAATTTGTTTTTGTCTGAATATCCCCAAAACATCGTATTTTTCTTGAAGACCTCTTAATTTTTTATTAATTGATTTACGATGGCTATAGATTGTTTCAACTGTTAAATTTAATTCCTCAGCAATATCTTCACTACAAAGATCTTGGGTCAGTAATTCAATAATTGTACTTTCTCTAGGAGTAAGTAAGTTTAGAAGTTCTAAATAATAAGGTGAAAATTGAATCAGACTAGCACGATGATGGATTTTAAGTTTTTGGTAAATTCTTTCTTGGTGTGTTGTGACTGTGCGATCACTAATACATAGTTTTGCGGCAATTTCTTTAATTCTAAAACCATGAGCTAACATTTAAAAAAATTTCATGTTCTCTATGACTTAATAAGGTGGTGTTGTTCATATTATTCCTTTCTAGAAAAATAGTTATTGTTTGCAGCACGGTTATTAAAAAGTAAATGTCTAAGTTGCACATCATTGAAATTTGTTATTTAAAAAAATTAAATTTATACCAAATTTCAATGATTCATTGTTTTAGAAAATATTCTCTAATTTATGTATTTATACTCACAAAAGTAGGGAATAACATGAACCATATCTTTAAAAAAATTTGGAGCAAAGCTCAAGGGTGCATCATTGTCGTATCAGAAAATGCTAAAGGTGCGGGAAAGACCAATAAGTCGATATCTGTTTCGGAATCATTAGATAATATTAAAAACATCAAAAAATTAAATAATTTCACCTTGACCTTGAAGCCAATCACGATGGCTATAAGTTTAATTTTTACAACAATATATTCGCAACAAACATTTGCTGAACAGGTAATTACTTGTGGTGCTCAAGGGGCAAATACCAATCCGAGTATCGCAACAGCTGGACTAAATAACTCAATTATTTCACAGCAGTATTGGGGAACGCTGTATTGTTTAAACCAGCCATCCGGAACACTCGTTTCTGATAATAAGTTATTAAATGACGATATGAATGTAACGATTAGCACAGACACTTTAAAGGTGGGGACAGGGGGAATTACTTCCAAGGGTGCGCTCGGAAATGATATTGGTAACGGTGAAATCTCTTTTAATAGCAATAAGATTACCAATCTTGCAAATGGTACTTCTACAAATGATGCAGTGAATTATGGGCAGTTAAACTCTCTGGCCGCCGCTTTAGGCGGTGGAGCTGGTTTTACAAATGGTTTTTTTGGTAGTCCCACATATACGATTCAAGGATCTAACTATAACAATGTAGGCAGTGCGTTTAGTGCCGTAAATACTAAATTGACAAGTTTACAGAGCCAAATTGACAGTTTACCTACTGGCGCTGGTGTAGATGGTAAAAGTGCTTATGAAATAGCGCAAGATAATGGGTTTTCAGGCGATGAGACACAATGGTTGGCATCTCTAAAAGGCGATAAGGGAGATAAAGGCGATACTGGA
>NZ_DJLC01000051.1:6216-6493 GCF_002434875.1 Acinetobacter sp. UBA6526
TAAAGGCGATACTGGAGCGACAGGTGCTCAAGGTGATAAAGGCGATAAAGGCGACACTGGAGCGACAGGTGCAACAGGTGCCCAAGGCGACAAGGGCGACACTGGAGCGACGGGTGCTCAAGGTGCGCAAGGTGACAAGGGAGATAAAGGCGATACTGGAGCGACAGGCGCCCAAGGTGACAAGGGAGATAAAGGAGACACTGGGGCGACAGGTGCGCAAGGTGACAAGGGCGATAAAGGTGACACTGGAGCGACAGGTGCCCAAGGTGATAAGGGC
>NZ_DJLC01000125.1:0-17947 GCF_002434875.1 Acinetobacter sp. UBA6526
TGCGGTCATGATTCTGATGACTTGGAAGCGCGGTCGAGAGCTTACATTTGCCAAACTTGAACAAGATACGCTTTCATTGGATCTATTTGTCAGAAGCTTGGGTGACAATGTACTGCGTGTACCGGGCGATGCGGTCTTCTTAACGGGTACGCCGAATGTTGTTCCTCATGCGATGTTGCATAATATTAAGCATAATAAAGTGCTGCATGAACGCAATATTTTAGTCACTGTGGTGATCGAAGATGTCCCTTTTGTTCCGCAAGAAGAACGTGTCAGCGTCGAGACTTTGGACGGTGCTTTTTATCGTATAAAAATCTTTTATGGTTTTAAAGATGAACCGAATGTGCCGCGTGCATTGGTTCAAGCTTATGAATTATTGGGCTTTGAATATGATTTAATGCAAATCAGCTTCTTTATCTCGCGTGATCGTATTGTGCATAGTGTTGGTGAAGGGATGTCCCCATGGCGTGAACGTCTATTCATTTCAATGCAGCGTAATACCAGTCCTGTAAGTGATTTTTATCAAATCCCAACCAACCGTGTGGTGGAATTAGGTAGCCAAATTGAAATTTAATGAATCTTGAAGAAAAAGGCACTTGAGAGTGCCTTTTTTATTGTCTGTTGTTCAATTGAACAGTTTTGCGACATAAATTGTCGTTCTTTATAGGAACTCAATATACAGCGTAGTTTTGAATTGCTAAGCTTCGCGTTCATATTGATTTTGATGTAATTATGGCGAAGAGACCAACGAGAAAAGGTAAATCACAAGCTACTTTTTTAAGCCAAAATGTTGGAAAAATTATGCTTGCTTTGATCGCGACAGGAAGTTTTGCGATCGCATTTGGTAGTGAAAAAATTGCTAAATTTATTCCATTACAGTCGAGTAATGGTGCTTGTTTAAAACAGTTTTATCGCGATGTACCGCCATTATTAGCAAAAGATAGCCTTAAAAAAGACAGCTATGCACTGTGCTTTAATGATTTTAATGTTATGTACTCTGGGATTTCTAAAACCCCACTTTGGTCAGCAGAGCATCTCACGCCTGAACGTTTAAGTATCAAAATTAAGCGTGAAGATAATTTTCATGAAGAGACACGTGTACAACAGTCTCATCGTGCATTGTTATCCGATTATCGTGGTTCAGGATATGATCGCGGCCATATGGCACCGAATGCGGATATGAATAATACCGCAGCACAATATGATAGTTTTTCATTGGCAAATATGGTACCGCAAGCACCGAAAAATAATCAGGAAGTTTGGCGTAAATTAGAAGAGGCGGTTCGAGCAGTCGTAACCAAACATCATAAAGATGCTTATGTACTCACTGGGCCAGTTTTTGAAGGTAAAAGATTAAAAACGATTGGTAGTGGAGTGATTGTACCAACGGCGGTATATAAGGCAGTTTATTTGCCCAAGCAGGGGATTATTGGTGCTTATTACGCTCCGAACAATAATTCTCAGCAGGTGAAAGTGGTGAGTATCTGTTATCTAGAAGAGAAACTGGGAATCAATTTATTTCCGCAGCTGACCGAACAACAGAAGCGGAATGTTTATCATCTTCCACTCACTGCGCAAAATGTAAAAGCCAATAGAGAGATCAGTTACTCGCATTGGGATGGCCAAAGTCAGTGTGCAGATGAAGCGGATAATGCCAGTATTCAAGCACAGCAAAAACAGTTCACCTCAGGACAAATGCAAGCTGTTGAAAGTAAATTCCCACAGATCGATGAGGAAACTAAACAAGCATTAATCAAACAGTTAGTCGATGCCCTAGTTCAGTATTTCTTACAATTGTTGAGATAGTGTAGCGAAGATTGCAAAGTCTCCACACTTCACTCATGGTGTAAAACTGACAATAACAATGAGATAAAAAATGTTTAAGCCTTTTCAAAATGGAAATGAGTCAGCAGCGATTTATGATCTGACACTAGAAAATGATTTAGATTGCGTGAGCTTATACGGCAATTTGCAGATCACCAAAGATCAAGAGGGTCTGAAAACAGCAAAAGCTTTACAGCAGTTTGTGAATGAGCTTGTGGCAGCATTAGAGCAGCAAGATCTGCCTGCGAAGATAGAACGTCGACCTGAACAAGAGATAGAAAACCCATTTCTATAAATAAAAAACAGCCTAATCAGGCTGTTTTTTATTGCAATATAGCTTAGTTTTTCTCGTTGCTTACTACCTTGTAGATGATTGCACCGATCACAGCACCAATAATTGGCGCAACCCAGAACAACCAAAGTTGGCTTAATGCTGCCGTTTCTGCAAAGAATGCAACGCCTGTACTACGTGCAGGGTTCACAGATGTATTGGTGACTGGAATACTGATTAAATGAATCACAGTTAAAGTCAAACCAATCGCAATCGGTGCAAAACCAGCAGGAGCATTCTTATGTGTAGACAATAAAATGATAATCAAGAAAACTGCTGTTAAAACCACTTCAATTAAAAATGCTGAAGCCAAAGAAAAGTGGTTTGGAGATAACTCACCATAACCATTGGTTGCGAAGCCACCTGTGCCTGAAAAGCCAGCTTGACCCTGAACGATAATGTAAAGAATAAATGCGGCGAATGTTGCACCGAGCACTTGCGAAATAATATACGGTGCTAAATCTTTGGCTTCGATACGACCACCCACCCATAAGCCCACACTGACAGCGGGGTTAAAGTGCGCTCAAGAAATATGACCAAAAGCATAAGCGCCTGTTAAAACAGTTAAACCAAAAGCAAAAGCAACACCTAAGAAACCGATTCCAAGTTCTGGAAATGCAGCTGCAAGCACTGCGCTACCACAACCACCAAATACGAGCTAAAAGGTTCCGAGAAATTCTGCTAAATATTTGTTCATTTTTATCACCACACAATTTATAAAAAATAAAAAAGTAACCATCCAAAAATTTATTATGGATATGTTTAAGACCTGTGAAATAAATGTGAAGTAATTCACACAGGTTGTACGCTCTTGTATAAATGGTGTAAAAATAATGATCAGTTGTGAAACCGTTAGTTTGTCCCGAAATTTATTACGAATTGTAAGTTGTGTTGTCTTTCCGCCATTGCTGGGGCGTTTGTCCTGTCCAAATCTTGAAAGCACGTTGAAAAGCACTTTGTTCGGAATAACAAAGTAGCAGGGCGATCTCTTGTAAGCTTAAATGAGGGTCTTTTAAATACTCGGTTGCCAGCATAAAGCGGATTTGCTGTACGCGCTCTTGGAAAGTGGTGTTTTGTTGTTGTAAATGTCGTTGTAATTGTCGCACTGAGAGTCCCAATTTCTCAGCAATAAAATCAATTTGATATTGGTTTTTTTGCAGTCCAGTTAAAATCGCATGTTGTAAACGTTGATCCAGTTGAGTTGAGTTTGGTAGTTGTTCCAATAGTGCTTGTGCTTGTTTTAACAAGAGCTGTTGTAATGTGTGATCGCCAGTTCTAAGCGGTTTAAACGCTTCACTGACAGGAAGTAATAATTGAGTTTTAGGCTGTTCAAAACGAACACGACAATGAAAGTATTGCTCATAAATTGCGATGTTTTTTGGTGCTGCATTGACGAAGTGCACTTCATGTAAATTAATACTTTCGCCTGACATAAAGAGCTTTAGAAACTGCACCATGAGGGCAATTGCAATTTCATCTGTCAGTTGTGTCGGATGAGGCTCAGGGGCTTCCCAGCGAATCGAAGCATAAGGTGGATTGAACTCAACAATGAGAGGGCTGCCATCATAAATCAGTCGATGAAAGTCATGATAACGGGCCAAAGCCTCGCCTAAATTTTCACAGGACAACGCAAGATAAGCAATAATCCCCAGATGCTTCGGTTGAACATATTTCGCAATTTCTAATCCTAAACCTGTTTTAGGATGCATCGCATTGAGGTCTTCCAATAAGTCCCGCCAAATCACATAATCAAAGCGTTCTAGGTTTTGAACTTTTTGTAATTGTTCAGGAATTTCAATATTTTTTGCTTCGCAATAGGCTTTTAATAAGTGCCCCAAACCTCCAAATACAGAGCCTGTATAATTCTTGAGTGGAGACATCCCGTCTACTCCCGATCTTGTCGTGTTTTGTCAATATAACTATATCGTATCGTCAATACTTCGCCTATAAAAATTTATATCTTTAATAAAAATAAGGAAACTTTTGGAGAAAACCATGTTAAAGGGTTTTATTGCAGGTCTAGCCGTTGCAAATGCATTTGAGTGGTTTGCACATAAATACGTTTTACATGGCGTACATCGCCCAGGGCAGCCACGCTATAGTCCAGTCCCAAAAAGTATGGAGTCGCACTGGGCACACCATCGTGAAGTGCGCAAACAAGAATTTTCTGATGATTGTTATGTTGAGGGGCTAGATAGTTGGCGTACTCGTAATGAGTTAATGTCTCTTGCTGTGGCAGCGGGTGTAGCAAGTGTTGTGTTCTATCCTTTCTCAAAAGGGATGTCACTTGCCGCAATTTACAGTGCAGGAAATTATTATTATGTGCATCGTCGCGCGCATTTAGAACCTGATTGGGCACGTCGTACAATTCCTTGGCATTATGATCATCATATGAACTCAAACCAAGATGCGAACTGGTGTGTGACACGCCCATGGTTTGATTATGTGATGGGAACACGAGTTGTTTCTTCAGCTGATCTGAAAGAGGACAATCCGCTAGGTATCAAGTTACCAGCCCCTATTTCTAAAGCGCTTAGTCATGCGATTGAATCCATATTTCCAGCAAAATGGGTCGAGCAAAAGCCAAAAATGGTTAAGCCTCCTGTCGTAGAACAAGAGCAAAGTGAATCAGTCGCTTAACTTATCGGTTAAGGGTAAATAAGCCAGACAAAGTTTTATTTTGATAAATCACGACAATAAAGATGATCTTGTCGTGAATTGTCAATAAAATTGGATTTTAATGTCAATATTTATGCTGAGTTTATCGCTACCTTAGCTCAAGCCTTTTTGTTGCTTAATATTTATCCAGATTTGCTGTATTTTGTTTACCCTCTAGCGTTGTATAAACGCAGTTTCCATACCTTGTTCCGCAAGGTATTTTTTTGTCTGAAATAAATGTCAAAAAATAAAAAACCTCTCAAAATAAAAAATTGAGAGGTTTTTTTGAGTATCTCCAAGACTTAGAGACGCATTTCAATGCCTTGATCTGCCAAGTATTGTTTGGCCTCTGGAATGGTGTGTTGACCAAAGTGGAAAATCGAAGCAGCAAGCACTGCATCAGCACCGCCTTTTAAAATACCGTCTGCTAAATGCTGTAGATTACCGACACCGCCTGAAGCGATGGTTGGGATATTGACGCGATCATTGATCTGGCGCATCAGCGCAATGTCATAACCTGCTTTGGTACCATCGGCATCCATACTGGTGATGAGAAGTTCACCTGCGCCATAGTCTGCCATTTTGATAGCCCACTCAATCGCATCGATTCCCGTCGGTTTACGTCCGCCGTGGGTGAAAATTTCCCATTTGTTATCGCCCGTTTTTTTGGCGTCGATCGCAACAACGATACATTGCGCACCGAAGCGCTGCGAGGCTTCTTGTACGAACTCAGGTGTGAAAACAGCAGCTGAGTTGATGCTCACTTTGTCCGCGCCAGCATTCAGCAGTAAACGAATATCTTCAACTTTACGCACGCCACCACCCACTGTAAGTGGAACGAAAACGCTTTCAGCCATACGCTCTACAGTGCGATAAGTCGTGTCTCGTCCATGATGGGTAGCTGTAATATCTAAAAAGGTAATTTCGTCAGCGCCTTGTTCGTTATAACGACGTGCGACTTCTACAGGATCACCTGCGTCACGGATATCTAGGAATTGAACGCCTTTGACGACTCGGCCATTATCAACATCTAAGCAAGGGATAATACGTTTTGCGAGCATAAAATTTTCCAAAAAATCGCCAATAGTGAAAGGAGACCGACTCTGGTGCTACACCTTCATGGAGGGAACGGGTATTCTATCAAACTTCACAGCTATTTTTTGCAGGTTTTCCATGTCGGTTTATACCCCGTTGAGTTTAGAAGAAGTTCAAGCATTCGCTGAGCCATATGGTTTGGCAGTGATTGACCTCATTCCAATCCAAGGCGGTATTCAAAACACCAATTATTTTTTGGTGGATCAGTCTCAGAAACACTATGTACTCACTGTTTTTGAGGAATTAGATGCTGAAGGTGCAGGTGAGCTTGTTCCGGTGCTTGATCGTTTAGGTGAGGCGGGCGTTCCAGTTGCAGTACCGTTAAAACATCATGGACAAGCGATTCATAGCATTGCCAATAAACCTGCACAGATTGCACCGCGTTTGATGGGCGAACATCCAGAGCAAGCCACGGTTGAACAGGTTGATGCAATTGCTCAAGCACAGGCGAAAATGCATTTAGCATTACATGATTTTCCTTTAGAACGCGATTTTAATCGTAATCATCAATATTGGTCTGATGTCGCGGCACAGCTTCAACCTAAAATGAATGCTGAAGATCAAGCGTTATTGGCGCAGGTTTTCCATAAGTTTGCTGAAATTACCCAGCAGCATCCTGACCGTCCTGTGGGTTTTATTCACTCTGATTTATTTAGGGATAATACCTTATTTGAGGGTAACCAATTACAAGGAATTCTTGATTTTTATGAATTGAATCAAGATGAATGGCTCTTTGATATTGCAATTAGTATCAATGACTTTTGTACAGCTTATCCTCAAGCCCATCTTGATCAAGAAAAAGCAGCACATTATTTAGCAGCTTATCAAGCGATTCGTCCATTAACTCAAGATGAGTTGGCATGTTTAGATATTTTCTTGGCAATGGCGACCTGTCGATTCTGGAGTATGCGTTTGCAAGTGGCACAAAAAAATGCCGAACATGGGCGCACGGGCGATGATATCTCGCAAAAAGATCCGCTTGAAATGCGTATGATGTTACAAGATCGTTTACAAAGAATCAGTGCTTAAGGAAGAGTCATGCGAGATCAAGGTCGTTTAGTCGAATGGTTTGATGAGAAAGGTTATGGCTTTATTCAACCCAATGATGTCCATAAGGATCGCGTTTTTTTGCACATCAAAGACTTTGCTCGCACAGGTCCTCGACCAATTGTCGGCTGTGCTTTGGAATACACGATTATTCTCGATGAGCGTGGTCGTTATCGCGCTCAGCAAGTCACTTATTTAAAAGCATCACAAGTCTTTGAACATAAAACAAAACCAGCTCGACCAACAGCAGCGAAGCGTTGGTCTCCGATGCAAATCGGTATCGTGGTTTATATTGTATTTATGGTGATTGCGAGCTTTAGTAAATTGCTACCGCCTTATACTTTATTGTTTGTCAGTTTGATGAATGTTTTGAGCTATTGGCTATATGCACAGGATAAAGAAGCAGCACAATTGGGTAATCGCCGTATCCCTGAGCAGACTTTACATATCGTTGATTCTCTAGGGGGATGGTGTGCTGGTTGGCTTGCACAGCAAAAACTGAGACATAAAACACAAAAACAACCGTTCCGTAAGATTTATTTCTGTACCATAGGCTTTCATATATTGTTGATATGTTGGTTAATTTCTCCCCTCAATGTATTTTATTAATATTGAGATGGAGTTTGGAGATAAATAAAAATGAACTATTCCGTAGATCAAGATCCAAACCGTACTTTAACGTTGGTTCTTTATGTACTTTATATTATTGCCATTTTTACTGGCGGTTTATTGGCGATCATTGCGCTCATCATTAACTATGTAAAACGTAGTGATGTTCAAGGCTCGATATTTGAAAGTCATTTTACTTGGCAAATTCGCACCTTCTGGTGGTATTTAGCTTGGAATATTATTGCCTTTGTTCCGTTCTTATTCTTGTTCTTTACAGGTGATAATGGAACGGCGTTTGCGGGTGTTGCGTTAACGGCAACGACCTTTGCCTTTGCTGCCGTGTTCGGTGCATGGGTGTGGATTGTCTATCGTGCAATCCGTGGTTTAATTGCTTTAAATGATAATAAACCGATGTATCAATAAACCTGACTTCATGCGGTGTGATTGTGATTATTGAGCATGTACATTTAAATATTAAGCCCAATCAAAGTGAAGCGTTTGAGTTAGCCTTTCAGCAAGCTAAACAGATTATTTACCCAATGGATGGGCTGAATGCAGTTCAACTGATTAAACATGTCGAGGACAATCACCATTACATTTTGATGATTTTTTGGGACAGTATAGAACATCATACTGAAGGTTTTAGAAAATCAGCAGCGTATCAAGAATGGAAGGCATTATTGCATCCATTCTATGATCCGATGCCAACGGTTGAATACTATCAACCGCATATCTTGCTTAAAAAGAAAGAAATTTCTCAGTGAGTTGGATGATTTTAATTTTTTAGTCTTTTTTTATCTTTTAATATTTTGAGTTTCAATTCACTTACGAGCACACCTACGACCACCAATAAGCCACCAAATAATGCTAAAAGTGGCAAACGTTCACCTGCGATACGTCCAAATACACCTGCCCAGACAGGTTCTCCAGCATAGATAATCGCCGCACGTGTTGGATCAACCATTTTTTGTGCCCAGTTCATGACGAATTGAATCAATGCACTCGCGAGACCTAGCCCGACAGCCACGAGAAATAGCGGCCATGAAAAGCTTGGAATCGTATGCTCACCAACGAGAGGCATACTCGTAAAACAGAGTAATGAGGCAACTGTAAGTTGGATGATAGTCACGCGCCTTAAATTTACTTTACCTGCAAAATAGCCAATCAAAATGATTTCCATGGCAATCACAACGGCACAAATCAGTGTAAGCACCTGTCCATAATTCAGGCTAATACTTGAAAATCCATTTCCTGTCAGCAACACCAAACCTGAAAATGCTAATCCTGTTCCAATCCATGTCATCAGTGAAGGGCGTTTCTGAAAAATAACCCACATCAAAATAGGAACAAGCGGGACATAAAGCGCCGTTAGGAAAGCAGACTCACTACTTAAAATAGTTTGCAGTCCAATGGTTTGAGTGCCATAGCCAATGGCAATCATCACACCAATCACTGTCCCAGCAAACGTTTCTTTGAGCGTTAAGCCGCTCAAGGATTTTACTGAAATCAGAAAAATAACCAGTGCTGCGACAGCAAATCGACAGCCGACAAAAAACATCGGCGTACTAAAATTTAGTGCATATTGAACCGCTAAAAATGTTCCACCCCAAATCATCGTGATAAAGATCAGGGCGAATTGAGCCGCTTTGGGCGATTGTGACAAATTCGTCAAAGTAAAAATTCCGAATACAGGATGTGTGCAATATACTGCACATATTGCATTGGTTTTTAATGTTGTGCAATATATTGCACATTGTTTTTTATGATTGAATTGAATGAGCCAATCAGAAGCCATCTTGCAATATGTAGGCGAAAATATACGTTTCTTCCGTGACCAATCGCAGCTCAGTCAACAAGAGCTAGCTGATCGGGCAGGGCTGAGCCGGCGAACCATTGCCTCACTTGAAACAGGACAGGTCAATATTAGTTTAGCGAAACTAGATGCCATCGCGAATGCTTTAGGAGTCGACTTTAAACGTCTTGTCAGTGCGCCTGAGTTTGCAGATTCGGCAGTTGTTAACACGATTGCGTGGCAGGGGGAGCAGCTTGGAAGTCAGGCAGTTTTGCATGCTGCTGTTCCTGCACGTGCGCAGGTTGAATTGTGGACATGGAGTTTGGCAGAAGGAGAAACATACGTGGCCGAACCTGATCAACAAGGTTGGCAAGAATTAATCTATGTGATCGAGGGTGAGCTCAGTCTGGAATTAGAATCAGGTACACAAGTGATTAGTGCTGGATCATCCATTTTATTTGAAAGCTCGACACATTATCGTTATTGCAATCAAGGCAAGGGTACGCTGAAATTTGTTCGTAATGTCATTTATTAGTATTAAAAAAAGAGCCAAATTTTTGAATTTGGCTCTTTGGGATTTTGAAATCAGTTGATCAATGAATATTAGATCGTTTCAAAATGATGTTTGCTATGCGTACCATATTTATCAATCATAATTGAACTGGCTTCATTCAAACCACGAACGGTCACATTGGCACCATTTCTTTGGAATTTATTGACCACAGAATCTAACATGGCAACGGAGGTAACATCCCAGATGTGAGAGTGTGTCAGGTCAATAATCACATCATTAACAGGTTCTTGAAAATCGAAGCTCTGCATGAATTTTTCTGATGAACTAAAGAAAATCTGCCCTTTAAGATCGTAAACGCGGACATCACCTTCAAAATAATGCTCGATATGAATATCATTTTCTAATTTATTAGCAAGGAATAACGCTGAAAGTAACACACCTGTCAGCACACCTAAGGCAAGGTTATGGGTGGCAACTACCACGGCAACGGTCGCGAGCATCACGATATTACTGCTCTTAGGATTGGCTTTAAATGTGGTTAATGACTTCCATTCAAAAGTACTGATCGAAACCATGATCATCACCGCAACCAATGCCGCCATTGGAATGACTTTTAACCAGTCACTAATAAACACGACCAAAATGAGTAAGAATATACCTGCACAGAAGGTTGAAAGACGTGCACGACCACCTGATTTTACATTGATGATCGATTGACCAATCATGGCACAGCCTGCCATCCCTCCCATGAAACCTGACGCGATATTGGCAATGCCTTGACCTTTACATTCTTGGAATTTATCACTGGGTGTATCTGTCATTTCATCAATGATCGTTGCGGTCATCATTGATTCAAGTAAACCCACAGCAGCCAAAGCAATCGAATAAGGCAAAATGATTTGGAGTGTTTCTAGGTTAAGCGGAATATCGGGTAGTAAAAAAATCGGTAAAGTATCTGGTAACGAGCCCATATCACCGACAGTACGAATATCAATTCCGAAATAAATAGCAACGAGCGTGACAGCAATGATGCAGACCAATGGTGAAGGTAAAAAGCTGCCAATTTTAGGAATCAATGGAAATAGATAAATAATCGCTAAACCTAAACCAACCAGTGCATAAACATGCCATGTGACATTGACCAGTTCGGGCAGTTGCGCCATAAAAATCAAAATCGCGAGCGCATTGACGAAACCAATCACCACAGATTTAGAAACAAAGCGCATGAGTTTGGCGAGTTTGAGATAACCTGCCAAAATCTGAATGAAGCCCGTTAAAATCGTTGCAGCCAGTAGATACTGCAAGCCGTGTTCTTTCACTAGCGTGGCCATCACTAGTGCCATCGCGCCAGTTGCCGCTGAAATCATAGCAGGTCGTCCACCGACAAATGAGATTACGACTGCGATACAGAAGGATGCATACAAGCCGACTTTAGGGTCAACACCTGCAATAATAGAGAATGCGATTGCCTCAGGAATGAGTGCTAAACCGACAACCAGCCCTGCCAAAATATCCGCACGGATATTGGAAAACCATTGTTCTCGAACATTGGATAACATAGAAATAGCCTATTTTTTTCTTTGAAAATTAAAGGCTAGTGATGTGATATAAAAACACAAGACTACACCACATCACTAGACAGTGATGAGTTACTTACAGATGGGATGTGTAAAAAACTAAGGTGGCGTAAGTGTCATTATGGGATGGAACTTTGAGATGAGAGTTTGGATAAGGATAACATTTAAGCAGAAAAAGCTCTAGTCATCATTTCAATCACTAGAGCGAATGCAGAGAATTACAATGATTGTTGGTCTAACAATAATTGAGCTTCACGAAGGTTAAGTGTACCTTCGTAGATTGCGCGACCTGTGATCGCACCTAAAATGCCTTTTTGACCTTTTAAGTTACGAACATCATCAAGGTTAGTCACACCGCCAGAAGCAATCACGGGAAGACCTGAATAAGCAGCTAGATTTACAGTTTGCTCAACATTTACACCTTGCATCATGCCATCACGCGCAATATCAGTGTAAACAATGCTAGATACGCCAGCATCAGCAAAACGTTTAGCAAGATCAGTTGCTTTTACATCAGTGACATTTGCCCAGCCATCAGTTGCAACCATACCCTTGATTGCATCGATACCGACAATGATGTGACCCGCAAAACGTTTACATGCTTCTTCAACAAATTCAGGTTCTTTGACTGCTTTTGTACCTATAATTACGAATGACACGCCAGCATCTAAATAGTGTTCGATGGTTTCAAGTGAACGGATACCACCGCCAATTTGAATTGGTAACTCAGGCTGAGCACGAGCAATTGCTTCAACTACAGGTTTATGAATCGGCGTACCAGCGAAAGCACCGTTTAAGTCAACTAAGTGTAAGCGACGAGCGCCTTCATCAACCCAATGTTGTGCAGTTGCAACAGGATCATCAGAGAAAACAGTATCGTCTTCCATACGGCCTTGCTTTAAACGAACACATTTACCATCTTTCAGGTCAATCGCAGGGATGATTAGCATGCTTTCGCTCCTTGCATCATCATAAATTTAAATTGGCTACATATTATCAAAATATTGATCAATCGCTAAGCCTTGGATGCTGAACCTTCAAGTATTCTCACGACTTTTTGTTGTAATTGAGAAGGGAGGAGTTGATGTTGATACAAATATTTAAAAACCATGAGTGCAGCATAGGCATCTGCGGCAGCATAGTTGATCTGTTGAGGACTGAGTTGTTTCACCGACCAATTGGAGGTGCTGACTTTTTTACTTTTGGTTAAATAGCGTTGAAACAGGACTGCAATTGCTGTTTGTATCCCGACTTGGGAAGTATAACCAAAACTTGAGAAGCTTTTTGATAGATCAATATGTGACTTGAGTTCAATGCTTTTACTGCGAAAACTCGCACTATCATTTTTTAAACCAAAGCCAACTTTGAGTTGTTGTTCATTCTCCAAAATCGGTTTTAAGAAGCTGAGAATGTCAGGATTAACTTGAAACAGATATGCTTTCTCTGAGGTTGCAAGTTGTACGAGGTGAGGTCCAGTTGATTTCTCACCGACTTTGAATGTGGGTTTAGACTCAGTATCGAAGCCAAACACTTGAATGGAATAGAGTTCATCTTGAATGCTGAGACATTGTGCAAGCGTTTGAATGACCAAAATATTGTGAGTATCTAAGTTTTGAAATGCAGGAAAAGTTCTTATTTCTTCTTTGCTTAAAAGTTTTGGCTTTTGTTGCATTTCCATTGGATTCAACTCAAATCTATTAGATGAGCTTAAACGTTTTTCTTGAAATGAAAAAGCCAAGTTAGAAAACTTGGCTTTGAAATAAATATTCTATTTATGCATTTTATTCAGCATATCTATTCATTTGTTCCATTTGGATCTGTTGGCTTTTTTGAATATAGTTTTGATACGCAGGAATAGCAGTTGCTGCGATCGCTAAGATACTGAGTGGGAAAATGACGATATATATCCACCCTAAAACCTTTTCCCAACCTTGAGTAATACGTGGTGAGCCATAGTTATTTTCAGTTTCATCGCCTTTTGCACAACTTAAATAGATAAAAAAGAATAAATTTATGAGTGGCAATAATGCTAACAATGACAGCCAACCTGTTTGATTTCGATCATGTAGACGACGAATCGAGAAAATGAAACTGAAATAGATCATTGCAATATAAACAATGACAAAGAGTCCACCGAATACATATAACGATGAGCCTGTTGATGAACTGCTAAAAGCTGGGACAAGAAATGCTGCGATAATACCTAAAATGAATACGAAGACCACAAGTAACATATTCCAGCCTAAATAAGATAGTCGGCCAAAACGTCCACTTGCACTAAAACCCGAATCATTTGTTTGAAGATGAGATGACATGTTATTTTCCTGTTGTCACTGATTTTTAAAATTAATTTTTTAAAAGATAAATTGTTTGGTTTTCATTCAAAGCGTTTGCATAATAAGCAAAAAATAATTGTAAATAAATAGAAATGCGCATGAAAAAAATTAGGCCAATATCAATTGACCTAATTTTGAATATTTAAAACAGCTGAAAACGAATTAAATTTTCCATTCCACAAAGTTTTTCAATAACTGTAAACCTGCTGTGTGGCTTTTCTCAGGATGGAATTGTGTCGCGAACAGATTATCTTTATGAATCGCGGTACAAAAATTTAAGCCATAATCACAAGTTGCTGCAGTGACTGTCGCATCTTTGGGTTCTACATAGTAGCTATGAACGAAATAGAAACGTGCATCTTGTTCAATGTTGTTCCACATTGGATGACTTGGATCAAGTTGATGCACTTGGTTCCATCCCATGTGTGGCACTTTTAGGTTTGGAATTGCTGGGAAATGTTTAACAACACCGTCAAAAATACCTAAGGCATCGACACCGCCATTTTCTTCTGAACTTTGTAGGAGCGCTTGCATGCCGACACAAATGGCTAATAAAGGTTTGTTAAATGCAGCTTGACGTACCACCTCATCGATCCCTGCTTCATGCATGCCTTGCATACAGTCACGCATTGCGCCAACGCCAGGGAATACAATTTTATCTGCTTTTTCAATGAGTTTTGGGTCGTTGGTCACGTCAACTGTTGCACCCACATGCTCTAAAGCTTTTGCTGCTGAGTGTAAGTTGCCCATGCCATAATCAAGTAAAGCAATACGAGTCATTACAGGCTACCTTTGGTCGAAGCAATCATACCCTCTGCACGAGGATCAACTTCACACGCCATACGTAATGCACGTGCTAAAGCTTTGAAGACACTTTCGATCTGATGGTGGCTATTTTTTCCTTTCAGGTTATCAATATGTAATGTCATCAGTGCATGATTGACAAAACCTTGGAAAAATTCTGAGAATAAATCGACATCAAAGGTTCCGATGCGTGCACGAGTGAATGGAATATCCATAAACAAACCTGGGCGACCAGACAAATCGACTACAACACGAGAAAGTGCTTCATCGAGAGGTGCATAAAAATGACCATAACGACGTAAGCCTTTTTTATCACCTAAAGCTTGCGCAAAGGCTTGTCCCAAGGTGATTCCACAGTCTTCTACGGTGTGATGATCATCAATTTCGAGATCACCATCGCAATGAATGTCGATATCAAATAGACCATGGCGCTTGATTTGATCAATCATATGGTCTAAAAATGGAACTCCAGTGTTGAGTGTGCCTTGACCAGTACCATCGAGATTGAGACGAACTCGAATTTTTGTTTCGTTGGTATTTCTTACCACTTCACTGATACGTTGCGTCATGGACACGTTCCTCAAAAAACGTCAAAAATGATTGAATTAAAAACCAATAGTTTCGCTGTGACGAAAAAGTGACAGCATCATAGTTTGCTCAGGAGGGTTAATCAATGCCTATTACCGTACATGCTTACAGTTCACTAGAAAATCTAGGGATTCGTACCCAGCTAGAGCGACTTTATGACACCAGCCCAGAGTTTGGTGATGGGCAAGATGCGATGGAGCAACTTGAACAAGATCTACAGCAATATACCACAGTTTATACCGCTGAATTTAACACCAAAATTATAGGTGCAATCTGGGTCACAGGACAAGGCGAAAGCCGTGTTTTGGAATATATAGTTGTGCACCCTGCCAATCGTGGTCGAGGTGTGGCAGAACGCTTAGTTGAAGAGGTTTGCCGTATGGAAGAGGAGCAAGGGGTAAAACAATTCGAACCAGGTTGTGGCGCAATCCATCGCTGTTTATCGCATATTGGTCGAATCTGAAAATGTGATTTTCACCTAGACTCTGGAGCAAAATTAAACACTTAATAGAAAAATCCACAAATTTGCTTGACGGATTTTGACAAACATTGTTTAATACGCCCACTTTGGCGCGATAGCTCAGTCGGTAGAGCAACGGATTGAAAATCCGTGTGTCCCCAGTTCGATCCTGGGTCACGCCACCATAGATTTGTATTTTCAATCCCTGATCCCATCAGGGATTTTTTTTACCCAAAATATTTTGCGTGAAAAATGGGCAATTAAATCAAAAGCTCAGGATAATTGTTGACTATTGAGCTGAGATACGGCTTAATACACGCCATTGGCGCGATAGCTCAGTCGGTAGAGCAACGGATTGAAAATCCGTGTGTCCCCAGTTCGATCCTGGGTCACGCCACCATATTCAAAAAGCCTCAAACATCTGTTTGGGGCTTTTTTTATACTTCAAAATAGACCTATTCATTATTGTTACGCTATTGCTCTCGTTAAGTGCCTATTAATAGCTTATGAATAAAAAGAATATATACTTCAATTTTACTTAGTTATATGAATAAAAGAAAAACAATATACTTTGATATATATTATTTTTAATGCAGATAAACTATGCAAAAGTCTCTCGGGGTTGTTTTACCAGTTCTAATTTTATCTACGCTATCTCAGCATAGTTTCGCAACTACAGGCTATTTCATGCATGGCTATGGGGTAAAGGCGCAGGGTAACGCAGGAGCCTCTATAGCGGCATTTAACGATGCTTTAACGATTGCGAGTAACCCATCAGGTCTCGCATGGTTAGACAGCCGCGTGGATGTCGGCGCAACTTTATTTAACCCGAAGCGCTCTAGCGAGATTGTAGATAATCTAGCCGGTGCGAATGGACAATATAGTGCGAATGGCCGTGAATACTTTGTTTTACCTGAAATTGCGATCAATAAGAAAGTAAATGAAAGTGTTGCTCTAGGTCTGGCAGTTTATGGGAATGGCGGAATGAATACGTCATATCGGAATAATCCTTATGCTGCTTTTGGTAATACAGGTGAAGCAGGTGTGGATTTAACACAGATCTTTGTTTCTCCATCTGTGGCTTGGCGGTACAGCGAAAATCAGTCTATCGGTGTTGCAACGAATTTTCTCTACCAGCGTTTTGAAGCGAAAGGCATTTCCGGTTTTGCACCATTTTCTACAGATGGTGAGCATTTAAGTAATCAAGGCAAAGATTCATCGACAGGAATCGGTGTTCGCGTGGGTTGGAGCGCTAAGTTAAATGACGTAGTGACTGTCGGTGCAAATTACTCATCAAAAATTAAAGCAGACAAGTTTGATCAGTATCGTGGCTTATTTGCTCAAGCAGGCGGTTTTGATGTTCCTGAAAGTTATGGTGTAGGGGTTAGTGTAAAAGCCAGTCCTACACTCACACTGCTAGCGGACGTGCAGCGTATCAACTATTCGGATGTGGATTCTGTCGGCAACGTCTTTAGTTTTGATTCATTAATGGCGGGCAATGCTTTTGGTTCTGAAAAGGGGCAGGGTTTCGGTTGGAAAGATATTAATGTTTATAAAGTGGGTGCAAGTTATCAATTGAATCCACAACTTACTCTACGTGCAGGATATAGCCATAATGATCAGCCTATTTCTGAAAGTCAGACTTTTTTAAATATTTTGGCACCTGGTGTTATTAAAGATCACGTTAGTGTTGGAGCAACATGGAATATTGATCGAGCACAAGAGCTGAGTGTTGCTTATACCTATGGTTTAAAAGAAACCGTTAAAGGGAATCAATCGATTCCAACAGCATTTGGTGGTGGAGAAGCCAATATTGAGATGGATCAGCATATTCTGGGTCTTTCGTATGGTGTGAAGTTTTAACAATAAAAAAGCTGAATCATAAAGATTCAGCTTTTTTCACATCAGAAAATTCTGTGTATTTATGCAGTCTTTGCAAGTGAATCAGCAACAAGCATTTGACCTGTTTCTTCAAAGTTTGCATGCCATGACAATGCTTCACGTAAAATGTGAGGTGTATGTCCACCACGTTCACAAGCACGCTCAAAGTAGTCATTTAACGCACCTTGATACAGTGGATGTACACAATTATCAATAATGACACGGGCACGTTCACGAGGCGCTAAACCGCGTAAATCAGCAAGACCGACTTCAGTTACTAAAATATCAACATCATGTTCGTTGTGGTCAACGTGGCTGACCATTGGAACGATTGAAGAAATGTCACCACCTTTGGCAATTGATTTGGTCACGAAGATGGCTAAATGCGCATTACGAGCAAAATCACCTGAACCACCAATACCATTCATCAT
>NZ_DJLC01000123.1:0-811 GCF_002434875.1 Acinetobacter sp. UBA6526
CAGGTTCAGGTTCAGGTTCAACACTAGCCACTTCTACAGGTGCTGCAAACTGTTTTTCTTGACTTACATCTGAAGCAACCTGCTGATTTTGCTGGTCAAGTATCTGCACTACAGGTGCTGCCTGAACAGTCACCTCATTTAGACTCATCGGTCTAAACGCAAGCATCCGCAAAACGCACATCTCGAAACCTTGTTCTTGCGTCACCGCCATTTGCAAATCAGCACGACCTTTGCAAGCGATTTGATAATACAGTTGCAAGTCTTGTGCAGAAACAAGCTTCGAAAGCTGTAATATTTTTTGATTGATTTCTTCACTATACTTAAGTGCTAGGTCAGGCAGATACTGCAATAATGCCAACTCATGAAGCGTCGAAACCAATTGGTCTAGAACTAAAGACACATCTAAAGCTTGCTGCCTAAATTGCAAAAGCAACTGACTCACACGCGCTTGCTGATTTTGATGAATCGCGAGAATCAAATCATAGATAATCGTTCGATCAATCAGACCTAACATATCTTTCACATCTTGATGATGTACTGCACCCTGACCATAGGCAATCGCTTGATCTGTCAGTGATAATGCATCCCTTAAAGAGCCTTGAGCGGATTCTGCAATTTGCCAAATGGCATCTTGATCTGCATCAATGTGTTCTTTATTTAAGATAGTCGTTAAATGTTCGGTAATTTCATCTACCGCCAAAGGACGTAGTGTAAATTGCAAACAACGAGAAATCACCGTAATCGGTAACTTCTGAGGATCAGTTGTCGCAAATAAGAATTTTACATGTTCAGGTGGTTCTTCTAATGTTTT
>NZ_DJLC01000123.1:1127-8432 GCF_002434875.1 Acinetobacter sp. UBA6526
TCTTCTAATGTTTTCAATAATGCATTAAATGAATGCGTTGAGAGCATGTGCACTTCATCGATCAAATAAACTTTGAAGCGACCTTGAGTTGGAGCATATGGAACATTATCAAGTAACTCACGCGTATCTTCTACCTTGGTACGCGATGCCGCATCAATCTCGATCAGATCAATAAAACGACCTTCATTCACGGCTTTACAAGTTGCACAAACTTCACATGGTGTTGAAGTTACACCAGTCTCACAGTTCAAACACTTGGCTAAGATACGAGCAATCGTCGTTTTACCGACACCACGCGTTCCTGTAAATAAGTAAGCATGATGCAAACGACCACGTTCTAATGCACTCGTTAAAGCACGAGAAACATGGTTTTGCCCCACTAACTCATTGAAATTACGTGGTCTGTATTTTCTTGCAAGTACTTGATACATGTATGCTCCTTATTGCAGCTTAAGCATACTGTTTTTTAGAAAGAGCTGTAAATGAATACATGTTTAATTGATCAAGATTAAATACATTCGATTAGTTCAAGGACAATTGCTCAGCAGGCTTACATCAAGCAAGACTTGCACCTGTTCGCAACTCAAGAGAAAATAGCCCCTAATTTTTTATGTTGTTGGTTTATTTCCCATGTCTCAATCTTTAGCGGTTTTAGGCGGCATTACCGCAGAACAATTTTTAAATGAATATTGGCAAAAAAAACCATTACTCGTTCGCAATGCAATGCCTGAAATTATTGGCTTATTAGAACCTGAAGATGTTCAGGAACTTGCACTTGAAGAAGATGTTACTGCACGTTTGATTCGTCAAAAAAACAAGAACCCAAATGAATGGCATGTCAAATCATCACCTCTCACCAAAGGTGATTTTCAAAAGCTACCAAATCTTTGGACTTTACTTGTACAAGCAGTCGATCATTACTCCTTTGACATTTCAGAACTTTGGAAAAAATTTCCATTTATTCCTCAATGGCGTCGTGATGACATTATGGTGTCTTATGCACCTAAAGGCGGATCAGTGGGTAAGCATTTTGACTTTTATGACGTATTCTTAGTTCAGGGTCATGGACATCGCCGCTGGCAACTTGGACAGATGTGTGATGAATCGACTCAATTTATCCCAGATCAACCTTTAAAACTATTGCCAGAAATGGATATTCAGTTTGATGAGGTTCTTGCACCGGGTGATTTGCTCTATGTGCCACCAGGACTGTCTCACTATGGTGTTGCTGAAGATGATTGTTTAACGTTCTCATTTGGCTTTCGTATGCCAAACCTATCTGAAATGATTGATCAAGTGAGTGATAAATTTGCAGAGAACACTTTGCTTAAAAATCCACTTGCAGATATTGCACGTCAACAAACTGCACACCTTGGCGAAATCAATGAAGTTGAATTTTCATATTTAAAAACACAGCTATTAGATTATCTAACCAAAGCACCTGAGTTCGATGCTGCCATCGTGGCATATATGAGTGAATCAAGTTATCCAAACAACATTCCTGAACCAGAAGAAGTTGAAGCAAGTGATCTAAGTGGAATCATCGGTACAGGTTATGAATTAATACTTGAACCTGCATCAAGATTACTTTATCGCATGCAAAATGGTTCTTTAGATTTTTGGGCAAATGGTGAAAACGTTTGTATTTCGGAGCCGTTTGCAGCTCAATTAAAACGTATCGCTGATGGTGAAAATGTTGTTTTAGACGAATCATTTAATGACGATGCAGTATTAGAAGACATTGCCATGCTGCTCAACACTGCTGTTGTAATGTTATTACCACCAGAAGAATAAAAAATTTACTGAGACTTCTAATATCGATATTTCAGGTTAAGCTGCTGCACTACATTAACTCGATCATACGATATTAGAAGTACAATTTTTCCAACGATTACATTTTAATTATTGAATAAGATATCGAATTTTATAGACTCATTTACAAGAACTTAAAACATAAATTACATCACATCATTCTATTTACAATAACGGAGAACGCTTGTGTTTAAAAAAGCATTATTTTGTTCATTCATTGCTTCCTCTCTTTTTCTTCAAACAGCCCAAGCTTGTACACGCGCTGTTTATCTAGGCAATGATAATCATATTATTACAGCACGATCGATGGACTGGAAAGTTGATGTCGGTACAAACTTGTGGATTATGCCAAGTGGCGTTAATCGCGATAGTAATGCTGGTCCTAAATCACTTAAATGGAAATCAAAATATGGCAGCGTGATTGCCTCTGGATATGATATTTCTACAACAGACGGGATGAACGAGGTTGGATTAGTAGCCAATGTTTTGTGGTTAGTTGAATCTGAATATCCTGACGCCAAAAAATCAAATAAACCTCAACTCAGTATTTCTGCATGGGCCCAATACGTTCTTGATAATTACGCAACCGTTGCTGAAGCTGTAGCAGCTTTAGAAAAAGAACCTTTTACACTCATCACGGATAGTGTTCCTGGTGAACAACGCTTAGCAACATTACATTTATCACTTTCGGATAAAACAGGTGACAGCGCAATTATTGAATACATTAATGGGAAACAAGTGATTCACCATGATAAAAAATATCAGGTAATGACGAATTCACCTATATTTGACCAACAACTTGCGCTAAATACATATTGGAAACAAATCGGTGGCACAGTCATGCTACCCGGCACAAATAGAGCTTCAGACCGTTTCGCACGAGCATCATTCTATATCAACGCCATTCCTAAAAACGATAACTCTAAAGAGGCACTCGCCTCCGTATTCAGTGTGATTCGAAATGCATCAGTTCCTTTTGGATTAAATACTGAAGAAGAACCCAATATCTCTTCTACACGTTGGAGAACAGTTGCCGATCATAAACAGCAATTATATTTCTTTGAATCTGCTGTATCTCCAAATGTTTTTTGGGTAGATTTAAAGAAAATCAACTTTAAAGATGGCGTAACGCGTAAGCTTGATTTAGGAAAAGATCAGCAAAATACATTTGCTGGTGATGCGACTGATCAATTTAAAGCATCAAAACCATTTGAATTTCTTGGGCCACAGTTACATCATTAAAGCGTTAAATTGAAAATAAACTTGAGAAGTGAAATATGAAGAATGTAATTTGTTTGCTAAGTCTTTGCATCATGATGGCGGGTTGCGCAAATATGCAAAATACAACAACACCATCGACGACGATTGATCACCTTGCTACTGCGGGTTCATTGAACTGTAAATCGAATGAGTTATGTCCAAATGTCGTTGTTGAATGGGACAAACAGCAAAAAGATAAATTACATCTCGACGTTGCATTAACAAGTACTTATCAATATTACGACATCAATGGTTTAACTTTTTTTGTTGATGGTAAATCCTTTTCTTATACTCCAGCTGGAAAAACTGAGCAAAAGTATATCAACCGTTTAATTCCAAAACGCTCTTCTAATTCATTTAGCCTTCCAAGTGCTTTTTTACTAGAACTTAGAAATGCTAAAAATGTAGAACTTGCGATTGCAACGGATAAAGGCTCAATAAAACGTTCTGTTTATACGCCAACGGAACAATCTATGCTCTATCAAAACTTTGCTCGTTTAATTTCTGAACTTTCTAATAAATCTGCGAAGTAAAATAATTTTAGTCTTCAACGCTCGTTATTTATTTTAATGTAGATAACGAGCACACTATAAATCAGCACTCAAAAATCACAATAAACACCATAAATATAGCAGCTACCTGCCTAAGCCATCTAAAATATGTAAATAAAATGGTTTTTATTAGAACAATCAGTTTTTACATTATTTTAATTACTTCCAATTATTCATATTGTTAATTTTATCAAAGAACTACGACTGGAAATTTCAAAGTCAATTCAATAAATATTGTTAGTTTTCCCTAGGATATTTTATAAATACCATGTAAAATCGCTGCCAAAATCGCATGACAGGATGCAAAACCATGCTCTGCTGACGATGAGCAAACTCGAGGCTAAGTATGTCAAAAAAAGAAGATATTATTAACACAGCATTAAAACTTTTTAATTCGCATAGCTATAATTCGATTGGGGTTGATCGAATTATCAGTGAGTCAGGCGTTGCCAAAATGACTTTCTATAAATATTTTCCATCTAAGGAAAAATTAATCGAAGAATGTCTGCTACAACGCAATATTAATTTACAAACCTCTTTGAATGCCGCTTTAGCTGAATGTGATCCTGAAGATCCATTAGGACAATTAAAAGCCATTTTTGAATGGTATAACGCATGGTTTCTTAGCGAAGACTTCAATGGTTGTATGTTTCAAAAAGCATTAGAAGAAGTTATTAAAATCTATCCTTCTACGCTTGAACCTGCGACTCAATATAAAATTTGGCTTACAGCACTTGTTCAAAGACTATTAACACAACTTGGTATTCAGAATCCGACCCACTTAGCAACATTGATTGTAAGTATTTTGGATGGCATGACGATACAAGCTCATGTGAATAGACATTCAGTTGAAATGGATCAGTACTGGACACGAGTTGAACATTTAATCAATTATGAGAAGGCGTTAGCTTAAATAGCAACGCTTTTTTCTTGTTGAAAAATCAATTTATCTATATGCTGATTACAAGAAAAAAACAAAGCGTGATTTATAGTTATTATTGTGGCTCACGCTTGCGTCTGAGTTGGAAAGAATAATAAAAATTATTACCCTCTGGCGGTCGTACAAATTGCACATCCCGATCCTTTTTATGCAGACAGATCGTTCTGTCTTGTTTTTAATTATATACCCTTTTTATCAAATCACAACTACTTTTTTAATTTTTTTATATTTATTAATTAAATTAACCACATAATTTTATTGATAAGTAAAATTTAACAATATAGTTACATTGCAGCATTCTTCAAAAACACATCACGGCTTAAAACAGTTAGTCAAAAAACTGAAGCAAATCACACTTCATAGGGAAAAAGTAAAATATTAAACACTACTGAGATTAATTATCATTTTTACTTATATATATTTTCATTAAAAACCATTGCAATTATTCAGTTTTACTACATTTTTTCTTTTCAAGCATTTTATACTACACTTTGGTCGTAATTTTGGGAGGTGAACATGCAAAAGGGTCTTGAGATTGAAGCAATGAGGGAGTCAGCAGGCTCAATTGTTAATGTACTTAAATCTCTAGCAAATACAGATCGTTTGATCATCTTGTGTCATTTAGCCAAACAGGAATTAAATGTTTCTCAAATAGAGGAACTTACGCAAATTTTCCAACCGACTCTATCACAACAACTGATGATGCTTCGTAAAAGTAATGTGGTTGCAACACGTCGTGAAGGTAAACAGATTTTCTATTCTATTAGCGATCCAAAACTACGCGTTGTTTTGACTACACTATATGAAAATTATTGCCCTAATATTTAATTGTTTAGGAAATTGCATACTAATTTTAAAATTGGATCACTTTTTTCTGCATAATGTATTCAGGATTTTATAATTTAGATCATCGTGCATGAAAAAATTAAATATAAAAATATCAAATATATTTCCTGCCATACAATGGTTAAAGCACTATCAATACAATAGTTTTAAAGCCGATCTAATTGCAGCACTGATCGTACTTGCAATGCTCGTCCCTCAAGGAATGGCTTATGCCATGCTGGCAGGTTTACCTCCTGTCATGGGGATATATGCAAGTATTCTTCCCATGATTATTTATGCTTTTACAGGAAGTAGCACCACTCTCTCAATCGGACCTGTCGCAATTATATCAATGATGGTATTTGCGACACTGAATCCGCTCTTCCCTGTGGCATCAGAGGCTTATATCGAAGCCGCTTGTTTACTCTCGATATTAGTGGGAATTATTTCCTTTATTCTCGGTATTTTCCGTTTTGGCTTTCTCATTCAACTGATTAGCCATCCTGTGATTCAAAGCTTTATCATTGCTTCTGCATTACTGATTGCGCTTGGACAGTTAAAGTTTTTATTAGATATCCCTATAAAAGCCAACAATATTCCAGAGTTTATCTTCTCTCTAGTACAGAATATTCATCAACTCAGTTTTTTAAGTATTAGCTTCAGCCTTGCGGCTATTTCAATGCTGATTCTCTTACCTAAAGTCGTTCCAAACAGTTTTATCGCAAAAACGACACCGCTTCTATTGGTAATAAGCTCTATTGTTATGGTTTATCTGACCAGTCTTGATCAGCATGGTTTAAAAACAGTTGGCGTGATTCCAACGGGATTACCTAACTTTCATTTTCCAACGTGGGATTTTGCGTTAGTACAGAAATTACTTCCAAGTGCATTCATGATCGCTATGATTAGTTTCGTAGAGTCTTTGGCAATCGCACAAGCCACAGCCTTGCAAAAACGTGATGACTTAAATAGTAATCAAGAACTTATCGCTTTGGGGCTGGCAAATATTGCAGCAGGTATTAACTCAGGTTTTGCCGTTTCTGGAAGCTTATCCCGTACAGTTGTAAATGCAGATGCGGGAGCCAAAACACCCATGGCGGGTGTTTTATCTTCTTTATTTATGATTGCAGTTAGTCTTTATTTCACAGGGCTATTTCAAAATTTACCATTAACTGTTTTAGCTGCAACGATCTTTGTCTCCATTTGGAAATTAGTTATCTTCACTCCTTTTTATGAAACATGGAAATATTCCAAAGCTGATGGACTTGCCATGATTGCAACCTTTTTAGGTGTAACATGTATTGATATTTCTACTGGGTTAATCATTGGGATCGTCTTAACTTTTATTTTATTGTTGTGGCGGATCAGTCGCCCACATATCGCAGTCATTGGTCTCATCGAAGGAACGCAACATTTTAGAAATGTCTCTCGTTATGACGTTGTCACCATTCCAACCATTGCATCTTTTCGTGTAGATGAAAATCTAAGCTTTTTAAATGCGCATGTACTCAAAGGCTATATTATTACTGAATTAAGTCATAATAAGGCTGTTAAGCATGTTGTGATTAACTGCTCAAGTATTAGTAATATCGATCTTAGCGCACTTGAAATGTTAGAAGAACTTAATAGAGAACTCTTGATTTTGGATATCAAATTGCATCTATCCGAAGTCAAAAGCCCTGTTATGGATCGCTTAGTAGACTCAAAACTGATTAAGGAACTCACAGGACAAATTTTCCTGTCACATTACCAAGCAATTCAATACCTTTCATCAGAAAGTACTGTTTGAACTTTTATTTTGAGCGTATTTTTTTTACACAAAAGGATATGATTGATTTTTATAAAATACTTTTAAAAACATTGTGTTATTTTTTACAGTATTTTTAAAATAAATAGGGTGTGTTGACACTTTTAGCT
>NZ_DJLC01000144.1:0-12304 GCF_002434875.1 Acinetobacter sp. UBA6526
AAAAGCTTCACCTGCTGCATCATCTATAGATTCACCAAGCAACTCATATTGACCAATACCATATGCAGCCATGAGTTGAGTGTGACCGCCCGAAACCAATAATGCGACAAACGGAAATTCCGGTGGAGTTTCTGAAAGTAATGGTGCAAGCATATGACCTTCCATATGATGTACACCGATCGCAGGTTTATTAAACGCAAAAGCTAAAGTGCGACCAAATAAAGCACCTGTCATCAATGCGCCCATGAGTCCAGGCCCACGCGTATAAGCAACAGCATCTATCTCTTGCTTTGTAACACCACTTTGCTCAAGCAATTGATTTATCAATGGAATCATTTTACGAACATGGTCGCGTGAAGCCAATTCAGGCACAACACCGCCATATTCCGCATGCAGTTTGATCTGGCTATAGAGAACCTGTCCACGTAAGCCGAGCTCGCTATCATAGAGTGCTAACCCAGTTTCATCACACGAAGTTTCTAAGCCCAAAACAATCATTAAACTGCCTTTACAACGATCAAAAATAATATCGAAGCTATTATAGACTTGTGATCTGAGTTGTAAATGAGTAAAATACTGACCTTCACTTGCGATCTAGTGCAATAGTGCGTTAGATCTTATCCATAATCTTAGAGGATTTTACATGCCACAAGTTAAGTTGAAAGAAGGCGAACCAGTAGACGTAGCTATCCGTCGTTTCAAGCGTTCATGCGAAAAAGCTGGTGTTTTAGCAGACGTTCGTAAGCGCGAATTCTATGAGAAACCAACTCAAGAACGTAAGCGTAAAAAAGCTGCTGCAGTTAAGCGTTATCAAAAGAAATTGACTCGCGAATCTGTACGTACTACTCGCCTTTACTAATTAATTTGTGATTGACTGCTGAAAAGACTATGACGACTTTAAAAAACCAAATTACTGACGTGTTAAAAACTTCAATGCGTGCCAAAGATATGGCAACAGTAACGGTTATTCGCGGTCTACAGGCAGCAATTAAGCAAATCGAAGTCGATGAGCGCATTGAGCTTGACGATGCTCAGGTTCTTGCGGTCATTGAAAAGCAAATTAAACAACGTAAAGAATCGATTAAGGCCTTTCAAAGTGCTGGTCGAGAAGATTTAGCTAGTAAAGAACAAGCCGAAGTTGAGGTTATTTCTCAATTTCTACCAGAAGCTATGACTGAGGAAGAGCTTGATTCTATCATTGAGCAAACGATTGCTGCTCAAGAAGCTACTAGCATGAAAGATATGGGTAAGGTGATGAATTCTCTACGTCCGATCATAGCCGGGCGTGCCGATCCTGCACAAGTATCTGCTAAAATCAAAGCAAAATTAAGCTAATCTGCTTAACTCCTTTTATATTCCCCTATTTTTAAATTGGATTCATTTGAACAATGAACCCAAAGCTTCCTTATTATTTAAAATCACACTGAACATTATATTTTGCAAGCATTTGCATCTCTTTTGACTCAACCACTTGCTTGATTAAATCTTGCTTAGTCATACTCGCGTATTGTTGTGGTAGTGATGATCGATTTTTCTCAATCGCATCTGACATGTCTTGAATATAGCGCTGATTAATCTGGCAATATTTAGCCTGCTGCTCAGGTGTAAATTGTGCTGTTTGAGGATTTAAACTTCGTAAAAAACCCCGAATATCCTGTGCGTAGACCCCGCGAATTTTCTCAACTGAATTTACATATTGCTCAACTGATGCTGCAATACTCATCCCCGCCGCACTGAATGCGAAAATAAAACAAAAAAATTTCTTCATAAATATTGTAACTTCTCAGCTTTTCTTTACGCCAAATATCTTAGCTTAATTCAATAAAATTTGGCTTATGCTCGGTAAAAAATTCTTCAGTTGGCGCAGGGATATTTCCGTCTGTCACCGTACCTAAACGTAAGCGAATGATATTGGGTAAATCCTTACGATAAGAATAAATTGGACTGGCACAGTTTTGACAAAATACTCGTGCTTTATTCGGTGTATGAAAATATTCTTTCAACTGCTCCTGTCCAGAAATGAACTCAAACTGAGTTTGATCAAGTGGACTATTCCATCCGCCTAATGCACCTTGAGCCTGTTGGCAATCCGTGCAATAGCATAAGATACTATTTTCAATCTCTCCCTGATATTGATATTGTACAGCCCCACACAAACACTGTCCTTTGATCATAATAATTTCCTCCTCAATTTTATAACGATAAGTTATCTTTAAGCTTTATAATTTAATGTAAGTCAAATAAGGTATTGCTTTAGTTCAAGTATTTCACCTGGAAGCCCATCATAATCTTTAAACGCTTTATGAATAAAGCCCTGGCTAGTTAATATTTTGCGTGAGGCTATATTTTTAGGATCAATAATCGCAAATATTTTATTAATCAAATTTTGGCTTTTGGCATCTTCAAGTAAATGCTGACTAACTTTACGAGCGATACCTTTTCCCCAAAAACTTGGTAAAAGCATATATCCCAGCTCGGCTTCTCTGTCACACAAACTCTTAATTTCTAATTTAGCTAAGCCTATATATTCATTAGTATTAGCATCTAAAATCTTAAAATGACCAAAGTTTGGATGTAACTGATTATTCGCTAGAAGTAATTGAAAATCACGCTCAGCCTCATCTATAGGTAACGCTCTTTCAGTGATCATAGCCATCACGTCTTCATTACCAACCAATTGAAAATAATCATCAAAATCTTGAGCGTGAAACTTTTCTAATTTGATATTCATAAAGCTGTTCAGTTCTCTAACCTGAGTATGTTCTGAATGAAATAACTCAATTTAATATTTTGGTTTAAAGTCTCATCCGACGTTCATCTTGCATCTGTTTTAAACGAGATTCAATCTTTGCTGACATCGCGATATTACCTTTTGCTAACCGTTGTGCATGTAGCATCGACTTAATCGCATTTTCTTCATAACCAGACCAATATTCTGCTTCAGCACGATATCCCAAAACATTAATAGCTTGTAACGATGAACTTTTATCTAGATTCGCAGCTTGTTGCAACAACTGCCAACCTTGTATGTCTCTTTGATTTTTATGGATAAAACGCTGCACTAATGTTTGAGCTTCCATAATTTGCCCTTGTCTAATCAGAACCTCAGCCAACT
This sequence comes from Acinetobacter sp. UBA6526, assembly GCF_002434875.1. Lineage (NCBI taxonomy): Bacteria > Pseudomonadati > Pseudomonadota > Gammaproteobacteria > Moraxellales > Moraxellaceae > Acinetobacter > Acinetobacter sp. UBA6526. Next base: position 3,116 of record NZ_DJLC01000144.1, read on the forward strand.
TATAAGACAACGCTCTATTTTCAGGCATTGTTTTTTGAACAGAATTAATACTATTGAATGCCTGACTTAATTTATTTTGCCCAAGATAAATATCAGTTTGAATCAAAGGAACAAGCACATGATTCTTGAGTTTAACCTTTACTAAATCCAAATTCGCTTGTGCTTGAGTATAGTCACCTTGCTCAAGATAGAACTTACTTAGCGCTAATTGTGCTGCGGAATTTTTCTGATTCGCCAGCGACTGTAATTGAATTTCAGTAGCCTGATTTGAAACCACCAAGGTATAGAGTTTTAGGATTTCAAAATCGAGATCATAAATTTTAGATCTGACTTTAGGTAGTTGATTAGCGCGTAAACGAGCTTCGCTCATTCGCTCAGTCGTTAAAGGATGAGTAAACCAAAAGTCAGGTAAGAAGCTAACACGACTAGTGGCACGATGCATGGTTTCAAAATAATCCGCCATACTCTGAGGGTTATAACCTGCGGCATACATAAATTGCATCCCGATACGATCTGCTTCACGCTCTTGATTACGGCTATAACTCAACTGCTTATCCATTAATGCCGCTTGAGTCCCCATCATTACAGCTGCACCCGCATTACCATCGGCCTGCGATGCAATAGCAGCACCGACAAGAATCCCTGCTAATGCAAGTAAACCTTGCCCCTTAAATGCTTCTTGCGAGCGGCTATAGTGTCTTTGCGCAACGTGTGCGATCTCATGTGCCATTACGCCCGCAATCTCATCAAGATTTTTTGCTGAAGTAATTAAACCTCTATTCAATGCAAATAAACCACCTGGAACAGCAAAGGCATTAATTTGAGGGTCTTTAATAATGACGAGACCTATGGGTTGCCCCAATTGCGTTTGGCTTAAAATACCTGAAAATACTTGTAAAAATTGATCTTCCAACCATGCATCTTGCACAGTTGGCATTTGACGATGAACTTCACGATAAACTTTTTCACCGATATATTTTTCTTTTTGTTGATCGAGTAAACCTATACCGCCTCCAATCTCAGGTACTTCTGTTTGCGCAGCCGTCACCGTTGGCAAAAAGACCTGAGTATGACTAAGTTGAGTCGTGGCAAATAAGCCACATGCGAGCAGCAACGATCTCAAAGGGTTTCTCTATGATTTTAATAAAGAAATTTAATATAACATTGAAAAAAGGAGAAATTTGCAACAATGTGTTATAAAAGGCAGGAAAATCCCGCCTTATTTTATGAGTTTTGAAATCGGCGTAATTATTTAGCCGAAGTATAGCGCTGATCTACGCTGAATTTTTCAGGAAATTTAGCATGAATTTCAGCATAAAAAGCCATGATTTCGGTCATGTCTTTTTCATAATCCCCTGTAGGATAAATGATTTTTCCTACTCCTGTTTTTTTCTTAGCATAATCCATATAAGCCAATGCAATCGGCACACCTGCTGTCATCGCAACATGATAAAAACCTGTTTTCCATTGTTCCTGTTTCGCACGAGTCCCTTCTGGCGTAACTAACATGACAAGCTTTGGATGAGTCTTGAAAAGATCACTCATTAACTGAACCATACTTGGTCGTTCTTGGCCTTGTTGTTTGACGCTTCGATCGATTCCAATTCCGCCCATTGCACGTACAAAAGGACCAAATGGAAACTTCATATAACTGTCTTTAATCGTTAAACGAACATTTACACCTAAAGCTTTTAGCGCCAAACGTGCATACAGTGCATCCCAATTGCTTGTATGAGGAGCTGCGATCATGACACATTGGTCGATATTTAAATCCCAATGATTGTCGATTTCCCATCCCATTAATCCTAAACTTTGTTCAGCTAATTTCTCAAACACAGACGCCCCAAGATAAAGTCATCAAAGGGCGCAAGTGTATCAATATTGATTTTTTTAAATAGATAGCATCGCTGATTAATTCAGCAATTAAATCGGTTTTATCAGAACTGAGGATTCACTAAGTAACGAGGTGTTCGATCCTCTAAGGCATCTACTAAATTTTGATAAGCGAGATTTACCATTTTCTGACGTGTTTCAGCTGTCGCTGAGCCAATATGCGGAGCTGTGACAACATTTTCTAATTCAAATAATGGTGATGTTTGCAATGGTTCTTTGGCATAAACATCTAAACCAGCTGCAAAGATTTTCTGTTGTTGCAAAGCTTCAATCAAAGCATTTTCATCAACCACTGAACCACGAGCAATGTTAATAAATACCGCACGTTTCTGCATGAGATTAAACTGTTCAGCACCGATCAAGGCTTTGGATTCAGCGTTTAAATCAACGGCAACCACGACAAAATCAGATTGTTGTAGCAATTGATCTAACTCTCGGTACTCTGCATTAAATGCCTGCGCAATTTCGATCTTTTCACGGCGGTTATGATACAAAATGTTCATATTGAACCCATGAAATCCGCGTCGTGCTATTGCAGCACCAATATGACCTAAACCAATGATCCCAAGGGTTTTACCAAAAACATCTACACCAAATTGCTCAGTAGAAACGGTACGTTTCCATTCCCCCTGTTTGGTCCAAGCATCAAGTTGCGGAATTTTACGAGCAGCGCTGAGTAATAAGCTAAAAGCTAAATCAGCAGTCGTTTCCGTAAGAACATGAGGTGTATTTGCAAGCCAAATTTTCTTTTGATTTAGATAGTTCACATCATAATTGTCATATCCAACAGAAACCGTTGAAATGATTTTGAGTTTTTGTGCAGGCGCTAAATTACTTTCATTGAGTAAACGTCCTGCTCCAATCATCGCATCAGCATCCACGACTTCGTTACGAATCTGTTCATTGATGTCACCAAGCTTGGGATTTAATACAACAACTTGATAGTTCTGCTGTAGTTTTGCTAATACTTCTCGATCAATTTGGCTAAATACAACGACTTTCTTCATGATTGGATTTCCGAACCTTATTGCATAAGTTGCCACAACCGTTTTTTCAATAATGGTTGTGCGATCATTTCTTCTAAACTCGCTAAATATAAGAGATTTGAATGTTGTAGAAAATCAAGTTGGCCTAGGCAGAGTATTTTTTTGTTATTTGCCGATGCATCTAAGAACCCTTGGATGTAAGAAGATAAGCCTCTACTCTCTTGGAAACCAGCCAATGGAAATGGCCATTTCAGCTCAGCATATTCTCCAAGTTTTGCTTTTTGAATATTACGCCAAAGTTGTCGTTGTTCATCATTTAACTGGCTACTTTCTACCAAAATGGCAGTATTTTCTAGCACATACATCTGCAACTCAAATGCTTGCACAGATGCACTAACGACAACCTGTTCTTTTTCAGAAATCGCCTTTTGAACAGATGCTTGTTCTGTAATTTCAACTTGAGGAGATTCAGCTTGTTTTATTTTTTGTGGCTGTACTTCATTTGTTTGAATTTCTGGTTTGAGTGTTTCAGTCTCAAAACTCATTTGTGGTATTTGCGGAGTTTCTTCAACTGCTTGATCTCGCCAAATGCTTGAGGCAGTATTTTTTTGGCACACTACATCTCTAGGAATCCAAACATCTATTCCCAAAGCTGCCAATACATTTCTTTGCTGCCCAATCATCTCGCCTACTCATTTCGTTAACTTACAGTATTTTGAATGACTGTAATGTCGAATAGTCTAACATAAACCGATCACCTCTAAATGGCTTCGTTTTGTTCAATCACAACACCCACCAAAAATCCTAAAAGCCATTTCTCATATCTCGTTAGATTAGGCAAATATTAAATAAGAATAGGCAATCTTTCATTCGTCGATTTTTAGACAATATTTCATCATTTTGTCGCTTTGACTTTTTATTAATGTTGTTAATCGAATGCTCAAATGAAAAGGTTAATTCTATCTATGCTAATTCTTTTTGCTATCGTTGTTGTCTTGCTACTAGGTAGCAGCATTTTGTACACACAGCACCCATTGTTTGGTAAAAATCCAACAGGTGAACGATTACAATTGATTGAAAACTCTCCCAACTATCGCCAAGGTCAATTTAGAAATTTAATGGAGAAATCTGGTATCGCTGAAGATACAAGTATTTTCGTTGAACTGTATAGAACTTTCATTAAAACCATCCCACACCGTAATCCCAAAGACCCCATCCCCTCTATTCAAACCAATCTCAAAACATTAAATCCCAAACAAGATGTGATTGTGTGGTTTGGGCACTCTTCTGTGTTTATGCAATTACATGGCAAAACCTTTCTAATCGATCCTGTCATGAGCGGTAAAGCAACACCTTTCCCATGGGGAACTCGAGCATATAAAGGCACAGATATTTATAGCGTTGAGGATTTGCCTGCAATTGATTACTTACTCATCTCACATGATCACTACGACCATTTAGATTATGAAACAGCACTCAAGCTTAAAGACAAAGTTCGATATGTCATTACAGGATTGGGAGTCGGTGAGCATTTTGAATATTGGGGTTATCCCAAAGATAAACTGATTGAAAAAGATTGGGGCGACCGAATCGGATTTGATGACGGGATTACCATTATTACCGAAACCACACATCATGATTCTCGACGTGCGTTCAATGGTGGCAAAAATCTTTGGGTCTCATTTATTATTCAATCCCCTAAAAGAAAAGTTTTCTATACAGGTGATGGGGGCTATGACAAACACTTTGTAGAGATCGGAAAAAAATATGGGCCTTTCGATTGGGCATTAATGGAAAATGGTCAATATGATGCTGCTTGGCGCTCAGTACATTGTCATCCCGATGAGGTTGCTCAAGCAACTGAAGAACTCAAAGCACGTAATATGATTCCAGTACACCACTCTAAATTTAGCTTAGCCAAACATCCTTGGAAAGAGCCAATCACACGTATCGTTCAATACTCACAAAGAAGAAATTATCGACTTGCCACCCCAATGATTGGGGAGTTAGTTGAGCTCGATAATGATCAACAAAACTTCAAACAATGGTGGAAAAATATTCACTAACCTTGTTCTAACATCCATTCGAAAGACTCTTATTCGCATTAAAAGAATTAGATAAATGCTCTAATTCTTTTAATGCTTGAAATATTTGTTCAAAAAATCAGACTACGAGTTTTAGTATCTGCGTATGTGCGGCTTTTAAAGCATTTTCACGTAATGGTGGAATATCCATACCCTCAGCATAAACAAACTCAACATTATGAATACCAATCAAACCTAACACTGATGTTAAATAAGGACTTACAGCATCTGTCGGCTGTCCTAAATGTACTCCGCCACGGCTACTGACCACAATTGCATTTACGCCGTCTACCAACCCTTGCGGATAAGTTTCGGTATATCTGAAGGTATGACGAGCACGTACAACCAAATCAAACCAGTTTTTCAATTGCGTCGGTACATTCAAGTTATACATCGGCGCACCGATCAACAATAAGTCAGCCTGCTTTAATTCTGCAATCAATTGATCAGACAGTTGCACAATCTTTTGGATTTGCTGTGAATCATTTTCGGCACCACGTAGCGCATGAAAAATATCAGCATCTAATACAGGTAAATTCAGCGTTGTTAAGTCATGTGTAATCACATCATCTTGAAATCCATGTTCAGCTCTTTGCTTTAAAAGCTGCTCAATGAGCTGATTCGTCTGAGATTGCTCACCCATCATGCTTGATTTAAGTACTAACACCTTTGTCATATCTATGCCCTATTAAGTGGATAGCACCATATTACGATCACAATATTTTCAACAAAAGTGATATTATTTCCTATAATTGATTCCAAAAACTCTACAATTATGCATGCTGAACTGAATACTATTGCGATTTTTGTCACTGTTGTTGAGGCGGGTAGTTTTACAAATGCTGCTGAACAATTGCATCTCACTCGATCTGCGATTAGCAAAAGTATTGCTCGTTTAGAAGAACGGTTAGGTGTGACCTTATTTAAACGTACAACACGATTACTGAGCTTGACTGATGAAGGTGCACTTTTTTATGAACATAGCCGTAAAGCTATCGCTGAAATTCATACTGCTGAACATTTACTGGATCAAGGCAAAATCTCAGCCACAGGTTTATTACGAATTTCTGCACCCGTTTTAGTCGGCCAGCTATTTATTACGCCGTTAATTGTTGAATTTGCTCAACAACATCCTGACCTTCAAATTGAACTTTCCTTCAATGATCGAACTATCGATCTTATTGAGGATGGTTTTGACCTCGCCATACGGATTGGTAACTTAGCTGATACCCACCAACTGATCGCTAGAAAGTTAGGTGATCATCGTATGCTGCTGTGTGCTACCCCTGATTATCTTGCAAAACATGGTGAAATTAAGCATTTAGATGATCTGAAAAATCACACCACGATCACCTATCCACACACGGGTTATTTACAAAAATGGCATTTGCAGACAGAAGATCAGCAACTTATTTCGATTAAACCGAAAGCCAAATTTATGCTGAATGACATGCAAGCAATCAAAAATACAGTTTTATTGGGCGCTGGTGTTGCATGGCTACCAGACTGGCTCATTCAAGATGAACTGCAACAAGGAAAGCTGATACAAACACTGTCTGATGTTACAACCATCAACTTTCCTATACATGTAGTTTGGTCATCACAATCATTTATGCCGTTAAAAACACGCTTGGCTATTGATCACTTAGTCAAACATTTATCTAAACAATTTAGATCAGAATCAACATCTTAATTTTTTAATCTAAAATACGCCAAACAAAACTTAGCTATTTGGATAAGTTTTTCTTGACTTGAATATTTTTTAGCACAATACTTACCCTTATGGCTAAGTATGATTCACAACTCGATCTGTTATTTAATGCTTTAAGTGATCCAACACGCAGAGCAATATTGACTCGTCTGTCGCATGGCGATGCAACCACAACATCATTGGCAGAAGAACATGCAATGGCCCTTCCTTCTTTTCTTAAACATTTAAGAAAACTAGAAGAAGCTGGGCTCATTACGACCCTAAAAAATGGCAGAGTCAGAACATATGCACTTAGCCCCAATGCGTTAAATCCTGTGCAACACTGGTTACATGAACAACAAGCCATGTGGGAAACGCGCTTAAATCAATTAGAAGACTATGCACTCAATTTACAAAGGAAAAGAAAAAATGAATCTTGATCCCCAAACAGATCTAAAACTAGAAAGAACTGTTGCTGTACCCCGCGCATTACTTTGGGAATGTTGGACGAATCCAGAACATATTAAACATTTCTTTATCCCTAAACCGCACTCAATTGAATCATGTGAAATTGATTTAAAAGTGGGTGGAAAATTTAACACCTTATTTAATGTTGATGGCAATCTTATTCCAAATCACGGCGTATTTTTAGAAATTATTGAGGGTGAAAACTTAGTTTTCACCGATGCCTATACTGAAGATTGGAAACCGAGTGAAAATCCATTTATGACAGCGATGATTATTTTTGAAGACCTTGATGATGGATCTACAAAATATACGGCGATTGCACGCCATCGTACTCCTGAGGCAAGACAACAACATGAAGACATGGGTTTCTTTCATGGTTGGGGTACTGTCGTAGATCAATTAGAAGCCTATGCTCAAAAGCTCTAAATCACGATATCCCAAAATATAAAAAAGACAGGATAAAACCTGTCTTTTTATTGAGAGCAATTCATACATGCTAAGAAACTTTTAAAATATCACTCCATTTCGTAAGATAACTTGGAGATTTAAAGCTTTGCGTCATCGCCCATGTGCGCCCATGCGGTGTAATCAGCCTTCCGAGCGTCATCACATCACGTCCAAATTTTTGATTGATATAATCAAATGTCGCTGAAAGATTTTGTCGCTCGATCATTTCCTCAGTGTTATGAAACAAATCAACGGCATGAGCGTGTTGTGGAATGATATCTAGTAAAATTACCTCCGCTTTCTTATAACGATGTCCTGCTTGATAAATACGATCAAGTCCTTGCTGAACTGCCTTGATAATTTCTAGGCGATCATCACTATAGTCTGACAAATAAACGGTTGTATAAGGACGATAATATTCATTTTTATTAAAGCGATTGGTGCGAATACTTATCCCAACAGCTTTGCACAATAATTTTTGTTGTCGTAATCGTTCGACGGCTCGCAAGGTAAATTCAGTTAAAGCACCACTTAGACTATTCTTATCTTCAATTGGTTGCCCAAAGGATCGGCTACTCAGTACTTGGCGACGATCTGGAATTACATCCTCTATTTCTAAACAAGCAATTCCTCTTAATTCTTTGACTGTATTTTCCAGTACAACCGAAAAGTGCTGTCCAATCATCTTTGGGTCAGCTTCGACCAAATCTATCACCGAATGGATATCCATTTTTTCTAAACGTTGTCGAATCTTTCGTCCAACGCCCCAAACCTCACCTACAGGCAAATACGTTAATAAATCCTCGATGATACAAGGATCCTCATCCACCATGTTACAAACACTTTGGAAACATGAATTATTTTTTGCTAAATGATTCGCAAGTTTTGCTTGAGTCTTGGAATATCCTATTCCAATACAACATGGTAAACCTAACCAATTCTTCACAGTCGATAAAATCTGCTGCGCATAACTGGTTAAATCATATTGATCGTGATAAGCGGTGAACTCTAAAAAGCATTCGTCTATCGAATATACTTCTTGCTCACATGGATCAACAAAACTCCCTAAAATGTTCATAAAACGGCGAGACATTTCCGCATACAACGCATAATTACTGGAAAAGACTTGTACTTGATGCTGTCGAACCAAATCTTCGATCTGAAAAAATGGCACAGCCATTTTTATGCCGAGCTTTTTCGCCTCATAAGAACGAGAAACGACACAGCCATCGTTATTCGATAAAACCACAACAGGACGATATTCTAACTTTGGATTAAACACACGCTCACAACTGACATAACAGTTATTCACATCAATCAAAGCAAAAATTCGTTGTGGTAAACTCATCTAGTTCACCTCATCGGTTTTAGGTTATAAGTCACAACACCCCAAATCACAAGTTCTTGACCCTCAGTGATATAAATATTTTGATAATCAGGGTTTTCGGCTTTGAGCCATACTTTCGGAGGGCTGAAATGGTGATCAATCATTAAACGCTTGACAGTAAAATCATTATCAATCAAGGCAATCACAATATCACCTGACTTAGCTGGAATACTACGATCAACCACGAGCGGATCATCAATATCAATTCCTACATCCAACATCGAAAGTGAATTT
>NZ_DJLC01000248.1:0-13822 GCF_002434875.1 Acinetobacter sp. UBA6526
TCAGATCAAGTCTGAACTAATACAATTTATTCCATAGCGTTAACTCCTTTGCAACACACTCATTAGCTTTTGATAACGTAATGATATTCCTCGCAAATGACCTGAATACTGTTTTTATTAGTTTTCTGGTGTTTCTATTGGTTATTCAATGGAAAACGTATCGCTTATTGTTTGCTAAAACCTTATTTATCGTTTTGTTATCAATTGCTTTTAGTGATCTGATTGAGATGTTCTATCACCATCCACGTCCGTTTCAGTTGGATTTGGGGCATAAGCTGATTGGTCACGGGTCAAGCTCTTCTTTTCCTAGTCAGCATACCCTCACAATTGCCGTGATTGCATTTACTTATCTGATAGCTGGTTATAGGGCGATTGGTATTGTGGGGCTATTTGTTGGTGTGATTGTTGGATTGGCTAGGGTTTATGTAGGTGTGCATTTTCCTTTCGATGTGATTGGATCTTTTTTGATCGGTTTCTTACTGGTTGTATCTACCAATTATGTCATCAAAGGCTTATTACTTAGACGACGTAGAATTAATTTGGCGGTTGAATAAGGTTTTATTATTCGGAGAGTGATCAATGAAATCTTTTGAAATCTAGGGCTACTATTTTTTAGGGAAAATGCTGTAGTTCAAAATTATCTTGATCAGATTGTTTGGAGTTAATACTCTAAAGTGTATTGACAGTATGCGTGTGTAGGCTATAACTTACTATTAGTTTTAATTTGGAACTTACTTAAGTCTATATGTGAATTTCATAGTTTAGGCAATTGTTTGATTGCCAATAATGCGAAATATGAGACTTGGTCTGTGAGCAAGTTACAATGATATTGTAATCGCGTGCTAAAGTTTTATCAGTAAGGAAAGCCATGATGTCAAAACAAGTGAATACGATTACTGTGCGTCAAACGCAATTCAAACCTGAAAACATTAATGCGCATTATACTGAATCAACTTTGATGTCACATTTTCTCACAGCATTATCGATGAGCTTTCCACAAGGTGAGCGATTTTTTGTAGAAACTGTTCGCAATGTACGTGATCAAGTGAGTGATGAACAACTTCAAAAAGACATTTCAGGCTTTATTGGTCAAGAGGCGCATCATGCACGTGCCCATGAGCAATTCAATCAACTGGTACAAAATAGCGAATATCATCTAAAAAAATTTGAAAAAGCGTATGAGCAGGAAATGATTCGTTTGCGAGGGTTGAGCCAGCGTCGCCAATTGGCTGCAACTGTTGCATTAGAACATTTTACTGCGATGATGGCGGGGTATATGCTTGAGTATCCAGATGTCATGTTCAAAGGTTTATCTGAAAATATGAAAAATCTTTGGCTTTGGCATGCTGTTGAAGAAATTGAACATAAACATGTGGCATTTGATGTATATCAACAGGTTTTTGATAATCTAGCTCAGCGCCGTCGAAGCATGAGAACCATTACCTTAGGGTTTATCAGTAGTACTGTAATTATGACAAGTCATCTAGTATGGCAAGATCGTCGAAATACACTGTATCAGCCAAAACAAATTTTAAAGAATGCGAAAACGCTAGTCGGCCTAACACAAATGATGTGGCGTTTATTACCTGATTATTTGGCATTTTATAAAGCTAGTTTCCATCCCTCAGAGATTGATCAACAGGACTTGTTGAGCAAAGCGAGAGAATTGTTGGTGGTTTAATTTACTAAACCTATATTCAAAAACGAGTTTATTCACTTTGTTGTTTGATGCGTTGAAGACATCAATACTAAGTTGGTTCTAAGAAGGAGTTAAGAGGCAATTACTCTTTTATCCTTTGAACCATTCAAGAGGATAAGTATTGAATGGTTCGTTAATTGCTTTTTGATTGTTTTAGTCAATAATAATTTACACGATAAAATGGTACGCCCTGCGGGACTCGAACCCACGTCGGTCGCTTAGGAGGCAACTGCTCTATCCAGTTAAGCTAAGGGCGTATAATTTAATGATTATAAACAAAAAAGTGATTGCCTTAGCAATCACTTTTTAATAAATCGATCAATTATTTAGTCAGTTTTCTTTTTATTTAAAACATTAAATAAAATAAACATGAGCACAATCCAGATCGGAATCATCAGTACAGATTCTTTAAAGCCTTGCTGCCACATGATGTATAGAACAACTGCAATAAATGCTAAAACTAAATAGTTACTCAAAGGAGACCATAATGCAGGGAAACTGGTTTTTAAACCTTTCTCTTTCGTCATTGCTTTGAATTTTAAGTGCGTTAAGCTGATCATCGCCCAGTTCAAAACTAAAGCACCTACCACGATATACATTAAATGACCAAGAGCATCTTCTGGAACAAAGTAGTTCAATAACACACAACCAAAGATCAATAATGCAGAAAGCAAGACTGCTGGTACAGGTACACCTTGCTTATTTACTTTCGCAAAAACTTTCGGTGCGTTGCCTTGTTCAGCCAAACCAAACAGCATACGGCTATTAGCATACATACCACTGTTATAAACGGAGAGAGCAGCCGTTAGAATAATAAAGTTAAGTAAATGTGCAGCCCAACCAATCCCCATTTGACTGAAGATCATCACGAATGGGCTCTTGTCTAAACCACCTAAATCAAGCTGATTCCAAGGCACAAGCGATAATAAAATTGCGAGTGAACCGACATAGAAAATTAAAATACGAACAACAACTTGGTTAATCGCTTTTGGAATTGTTTTCTTTGGATCATTCGCTTCAGCTGCTGCCATACCAATTAGCTCAATACCACCAAAGGCGAACATGAGGAAGGCAAGCATATAGAATAGCCCATCAAAGCCATTCGGAAAGAAACCGCCGTGTGACCATAAGTTGCTAAATGACGCTGTTGAGTTTGCATCTGCGGTAAACAATAAATACAAACCAAAAAGAATCATAGCAACAACAGCAGTGACTTTAATGATTGCTAACCAAAACTCAGATTCACCGTAGAATTTCACATTGGTGAGGTTGATCGCAGTAATGATGACAAAGAAGAATAATACTGACTGCCAAGCCGCAATATGAGGCCACCAGTAGTTGATATATTTCGCTACCGCCGTGAGCTCACTCATGGCAACGAGAATATATAAAACCCAATAATTCCAACCTGATAAGAAACCAGGAAATTTACCCCAATACTGATAAGCAAAATGGCTAAATGAACCTGCAACAGGTTCTTCAACGATCATTTCACCGAGTTGACGCATGATTAGAAAAGCAATCAAGCCGCCAATCGCATAACCCAAAATAATAGATGGTCCAGCAGACTGGATGACTTGCGCAGAACCTAAAAATAAGCCCGTACCAATAGCCCCACCCATCGCGATGAGTTGGATATGGCGGTTTTTTAGTCCACGCTGAAGTTTAGAAGAATCGTTGTTCAAAGGACTGAGCTCGACGAGGAATAAGTGGATTATTCTAATAGATTGAAAGATTTTCGCCTAGTAAAAGTACAGATGAGCTATGACTGGAAAGTTGTTTTTAAAATTCATTTAAAATCTTATATTTGAGTGAATAGTAAACTAAGCTTTGTATTTTATTTATACACTTAAATAAAGGCTTTGTTTAATTAACCTTGTTTAGTGGTTTAAACGCCATTGTTAAATTTACAGAATAGACTCAATATCAAAGACATATTTTGTTCACGATCGATGATCTAAAATCAATTGGTCGTATGGCATTTTCGATTGCTGTGCAGTAATTTAGACTCAAAATTTACTTGCACCAAGTACATGATAGAAGGATGAAATTGACATGAGCTCAGTACCGCAAATTAAAGTCCCTGCAACCTATATGCGTGGTGGCACAAGTAAAGGTGTATTTTTCAAATTAGATGATTTACCTGAAGCGGCACAAGTAGCAGGCAAAGCTCGTGATCAACTTTTACTTCGTGTAATTGGCAGTCCAGATCCTTATGGTAAACAAATTGATGGAATGGGAGGTGCAACCTCTAGTACCAGTAAGACGGTGATTTTGGCAAAAAGCACGCAGCCAGAACACGATGTTGACTATCTTTTTGGGCAAGTTTCAATTGATCAGCCATTTGTCGACTGGAGTGGAAACTGCGGTAACTTAACTGCTGCAGTGGGTTCATTTGCGATTTCTAATGGTTTAGTTGATGCTGATCGTATTCCTGAAAATGGCATTTGTACGGTGCGTATTTGGCAGAAGAATATTCAAAAAACCATTATCGCGCATGTACCAATAACCAATGGGCAAGTACAAGAAACAGGTGATTTTGAGCTTGACGGTGTGACATTCCCAGCAGCAGAAGTTCAAATTGAGTTTTTAGATCCAGCAGATGATGGCGAAGAGGGTGGCGATATGTTCCCTACCGGTAATGTCGTCGATCAGCTTGAAGTGCCTGAAGTTGGTTCATTCCAAGCCACCTTTATTAATGCAGGCATTCCAACGATTTTCTTGAATGCTGAAGATATTGGTTATCAAGGTACAGAATTACAAGACCATATCAATGGTGATTCGGTGGCATTAGCGCGTTTTGAAAAAATTCGTGCTTATGGCGCAGTGCAAATGGGCTTAATTAAAGATATTTCTGAAGCAGCAGCACGTCAACATACACCTAAAATTGCATTTGTTTCAAAACCAAAATCATATACATCTTCAAGTGGAAAAGCTGTTGACGCTACAGATGTTGATTTACTGGTTCGTGCGCTTTCAATGGGTAAATTACACCATGCCATGATGGGCACAGCTGCGGTTGCAATTGGAACGGCAGCAGCGATTCCCGGAACTCTCGTTAATTTGGCTGCTGGCGGTGGCGAACGTGAAGCTGTTCGTTTTGGTCATCCATCTGGAACGTTACGTGTAGGCGCTCAGGCTGACTTGATTGATGGCAAATGGTCAGTGAAAAAAGCCATTATGAGCCGTAGTGCGCGGGTATTGATGGAAGGTTGGGTACGCGTACCGGGTGATACGTTCTAATCAAGATTTATAGTCGATAAAACCTCCTTTTTAGGAGGTTTTATTATTTTGAATGGATTAAAAATACAAACACAATTTAGTGAGGTAAATAGTGTTATGATGTCGCCACTTTGGCAAGTTCTGTCATTTATTCTTCCATTTAAATTCCAGAGGCAATCGTGTCATCTATTTCTCAAGTTAATGCGGATGTTTTAAAACAAGCTCAACAACGTATTCAACAAGATTTATTGACAGCATTGGCTGCATTTTCGATTCCAGAACCCTTAAAAGCCGCAGTACACCACGCGGTAATGTTAGGTGGAAAGCGAATCCGTCCAGCACTGTGTTATGCCACATCTGCATTAAAACCAAATCCTCATTTTGCTGCTGCTCGACGTGCTGCGGTTGCAGTTGAATTGATTCATTGTTATTCACTGGCACATGATGATTTGCCTTGTATGGATAATGACTTGCTGCGTCGTGGTCAGCCGACTTGTCACGTTGCTTTTGGCGAAGATACCGCTTTATTGGCGGGTGATATTCTGCAATCCATGGCGTTTGAGATTCTAGGTAGCCGTTTATTCGATGAACAAGGGCAGGGCACTGATCCTGCAATTGTACTAAAGCAGATGCAAATTTTAGCGACAGCCAGTTCAAAAATGGTTTGTGGACAGGTTTTGGATTTACAAGCTGAAGGCAAACAGGTCGATCAAGCCGAACTTGAAAATATCCATCGCAATAAAACAGGTGCATTAATCCAAGCGGCAATTATGATGGGTGCAGTCACGGTTTTCGCTGGAACTGATCAAGCAATTCCAAAGCTACGCCAGTTTGGGCAAAGTATTGGCTTAGCGTTCCAAGTTCAAGATGACATTTTAGATATTACGGCAAGCACCGAAACACTCGGAAAAACTGCGGGTAAAGATGAACAGGTGCAAAAATCTACCTATCCTGCGTTAATGGGATTAGCGCAAGCACAAGCCTACGCGCAAACATTACATGATCAAGCCTTTGAAGCTTTGGCATTCTTTGGTGAAGACGCAAAAGATCTCACTGCAATCTCTCAATTTTTATTGGCACGTCAAAGTTAATTTAAGGCATGTTATGAATATTCAATCTTTACGTATTGTTGGCACACTTGAAGGTATTTCATTTTTACTTTTACTCGGCATCGCAATGCCAATTAAATATATTTGGGGAAATCCAATTTTCGTAAAATATATTGGTATGGGGCATGGTGTTTTGTTTATTTTGTTCCTCGTGATGTTGTTTGTGGTATGTCATCGCATGAAATGGTCTTTATCAGTCTTTAATATGGGGTTGATTGCGGCTGTATTACCATTTGGCCCATTTGTATTTGATCGCAAGGTTAAGCAGCTTGCTGATCAGAATTAAATTAAAGCGACTTATTTAAAAATCTAGAGAATAAAAAAGCCATGGAGAACCATGGCTTTTTGCATACAGAACGATAATTAAAATTAACGTCCCATAATTCCGCGAATCGTGTTCAGTACATCGGCAGGGAGTACGACAGTCTTGGCATTGTTTGATTTTGCCATATCTTGCATTGCTTTCACGTATTGTTCACCGAGTAGGTAAGCAACTGGAATTTCTTTATCACCTACCGCACTTGTAACCATTTCAATGGCACGTTGTGAAGACTCGGCAAGAACAACCTGTGCTTCTGCATCACGACGAGATGCTTCAAGACGACCATCTGCTTCCAGAATCGCAGCTTGTTTTTCACCATCCGCTTTGGTCACAGTCGCACGACGCTGACGTTCAGCAGCAGCTTGTGCTTCCATCGCAGCCTGCATGGTGTGTGATGGTTGAATATCCTGAATTTCAACTGTTTTAAGGGTAATACCCCAGTCTGAGATATCATCAGAAATGGCAGCTTTAAGTTTAGCTTTGATGTGATCACGAGATGAAAGTGCATCATCCAAGTCCATTTCACCTACGATAGAACGCAATGAAGTTTGAACAAGGTTTTGAATTGCCCAAGTATAGTTCTCG
The DNA here is from genome assembly GCF_002434875.1 of Acinetobacter sp. UBA6526. Lineage (NCBI taxonomy): Bacteria > Pseudomonadati > Pseudomonadota > Gammaproteobacteria > Moraxellales > Moraxellaceae > Acinetobacter > Acinetobacter sp. UBA6526. Next base: position 6,938 of record NZ_DJLC01000248.1, read on the forward strand.
ATCCCGTACACTGCTTTTTCTGGTGTCGTGATATTAATATACGCTACAGCATTGGCAATAATGACGGCATTGTCACGAGTAATCACTTCTTGAGAAGGAATATCTAAAACAATATCTTTGGTTGTGATTTTATAAGCAACTTCATCAATATACGGAATGACAAAGTTAAGACCTGGACGTAAGGTAGTATGGTATTTACCTAAGCGTTGTACAATCCATTTATAACCTTGGGGAACAATACGCACCCCTTTAAAAATAGTTGTACCAATAAAAGCGAAAAGCGCTAATACAACAATAGTACCGACAGACATTGAAAACCCTCTTTGTGTTTATGCGGAGCTATGCGGTTGAACGACTAAATCATTACCCAAAATATCAATAACTTGAACGCGATCCCCAACTTTTACTTCGGCTGTTGAACGGCAGTTCCATTCATCAGAGCCCAAGATAGGCATCGGAAAGCGTACAATAATTTGACCATGATCGAGTCCAGTATGGATGACCATGCCAACTTGTCCAATGGTTGATTCACGAGACAAACCAGCTTTGGTTTTATCGATTGAAAGTGGTTTTATAAACTTAAACCAAAGAATCGTGCATAAAATAGATAAAATTCCCCAAGTAATTACTTGGGTTGTAAATCCCATCATCGGGAAAAGCCACAACAAAATGCAGACCATAACGGCTGCAATGCCAAACCATAAAGCGGCAAAAGCTGGCAAAATTAACTCTGAAAGAATGAGTAAAATCCCTAATACAAACCAGTGCCAAGGCTCAACTACAAATTCCATAGATTTGCTCGTGTGATTAAAGTGAGTAGAGGTGAATAAATATTCACCTCTTGCACTCTATCAGATCATTATCTTTATGAATATACAAAGATTGTTTTTTTAGAATTTTGGTCTTGGGGCAGGTTTAAATGCTGCTGGAGATTTCTTAAAATTAGTAATTGCGCTTTGAATTGCCGTGATTTTTGCTTGCGCAGCTTTCTCACCTTCTAGAATGGCTTCATTACTCGATTTAAGGTCGAGCACACCTAAATGTCCGACTTTAGGTTGAATCACAATCGTCGCTTGGTTGAGTTCTTCATTAATACTTTGTTGTCCCATAATATTAATGGTTTGATCGAGTAATCCCCACATACTCAGTGGTTTGTCACCCGTTGGACGTGCTGAAATATCGACAGCAATCACAATATCCGCGCCCATATCTTTTGCCGTTTTTACAGGAATTGGACTTACTAAGCCGCCATCAACGTATTTAGTGCTGCCAATCACGGTTGGAACAAACACATTTGGGATACTGCATGATGCTCTAACTGCTTGTCCTGCATTACCTTTGATGAATTCAGCCTTTCTACCATTATCTAATCGGGTTGCTACTGCTGCAAAACGAATTGGAAATTTTTCAATCGGCTTATTACCAACCTGAGCATTGACATAGTTTTGTAGTTTTTGTCCGAGGATGAAGCCTTGGCTATTCAAAGTAAGATCGCGGATATCCGACTCTTGGAGTTTGAGCGCTAGATTTTGCATTTGATACGGTGTTTGACCACTTGCATAAATGCTCCCGACAAAGCTACCCGCACTCGTGCCTGTTACGATTTTTGCTTTAATGCCGTGGGACTCTAATACTTTGATCACACCAATGTGAGAGAACCCTTTCGCACCACCACCACCTAGAGCCAGTGCAATCACTGGTTCACGTGCTTTTAATGTCGTTGTGGGCGGTGTTTTTTTCGTTGCTTGATCACAGCCGAATAAAGCAAGGCTAAGCAGTGCCAAACAAGAAAGTCGAGCAATTTTCATAACAGTTGAAGATAAAATAGACAGAGGAGATGGGCACATCAGATCAGATTTGCCCTTAACTTTCTAGTTTTTTTTCACAAGTTTTTGTAATGGTTCAGCCAGCCAATGTGGGTTTTTCGGCGAAAAATGACCTTCATAAAGACTCATAATTTTTTCTAAATCTTGTTGATAGTGACCTGTTGGGGTAAAAGCCCCTAAGCTATAAATGGTTTTATGGTCGTAATCGAAAGAGAACATCACAATTGGAATACCCGCTGCATGAGCAATATGGTAGAAACCACTTTTCATTTTCTCTGCTTTTTTACGTGTTCCTTCAGGTGCCATACCTACCCAAATTCGATCATATTTTTGAATGGTTGCGACAACTTGCTCCGTTAGCCCATTGGTACTGTCACGGTGAACAGGAATCAATCCAGCCCAGTCTAAAAGTGGTTTGAAAGGTGGTTTAAATAACGTATCTTTGCCTAAAACTGTGATTTTTAACCCTAAGCCACCAATCGCTAGAAAACCATACCATCCATCGATATTTGAGGTGTGTGGTGAAATAATTGCGACTGCTTTAGGTAGGTTTGGAATATCGCCCACAACTTTCCAGCCTTGGCTTAAAAAGATTTTTTTACACAAAGCCCGACTATAATGAGTTCCACGTTGGGGAACTAATGGTGGTAAATCTGGAAAATGTTGTGGCATAAGTAAAGCTAAATAATGACAACTATAATTATCTTAAACGCTGAGGAGATACTCTGCATTGGCAAAAAATGAGAAAATATCGTCAAGATTTTGAGAGGATTAGATACTTTTGAACTTACTAAGCACTTGTCGAGGAAATTGATACATGCCTAATTTACGGCAAGTTTATGTCTTATTATTTTCACTGTATTGGGCTCAAGGTCTACCTGTCGGCTTTATGACACATGCTTTGCCCGTCATTTTGAGAGCGCAAGGTGTTTCACTGGCACATATCGGCGGTTTTGGTTTGTTGATGCTGCCGTGGTCAATCAAAATATTTTGGGCTGCCTATGTTGATCGTTATGCCATACCTTATCCATCCGTTTTCGGCAGGGAAAGAAATGGGAGTGTTAATATTGGCCATTATCGAAGCTGGATTATTCCTACACAGCTTTGTAGTGTTTTGATTTTAATTTTACTTTCATTTTTCCCCATTCAAGCTTTGGATCAACCAAGTTACTTGTTGATCTTCTTTGTTCTATTGTTATTGAGCAATCTAACAGGCGCAACGCAAGATATTGCAACAGATGGTTTGGCTGTTAATTTGCTTAAAACTGATCAACAACATTGGGGCAATACCTTCCAAGTAATTGGTTCAAGGCTTGGCTTTATTGTCGGTGGTGGTGCTGTATTGTGGAGTCTGGACTGGTTGCAATGGCAAGCAACTTTTCTATTACTGGCTGGGATTGTGTTTTTAAATACATTAGCGATCTTATTTTATAAAGAACCTGTTCATCCTAAAGCTTCTATTGATATTGCAAAAATACAGACATCACTACTTCAAGCCGTTCGACAATATCTTGCTTACTTTAGTTCATCTGTAGAGTTAAAAGCTTGGTTAATGGTGTTAATCAGCTTCAAAATCGCTGATGGGCTTGCAGGACCACTTTTAAAACCGTTAATGGTTGATATGGGGCTGAGTTTTTCGCAAATCGGAATTTACATTACCATGCTTGGTGCAATCGCAGCATTGATTGGTGCAGGTATAGCAGGACTATTGCTTAGATATTTTTCTAGATCATCGGCTTTGATTTTATTTTCAATATTAAAAATACTTAGTCTTATCGCTTACGGTTATCTTGCTTATGCATTTGAGCATCAATCTCCGATTGCGCCGATGTGGTTGTATGCTGTCAATGCATTTGAAGATGCATGTTCGGCAATGCTTTTGGTCGTGATGCTGACTTTAGTGATGCAATACAGCCGTAAAAATTTTGCTGGTACAGACTTTACTTTTCAGGTTTCTGTGATGGCGACGATCAGTGGTTTGCTGTATTTAATGAGTGGGATAATAGGGGATTGGCTAGGGTACACTTGTTATTTAACTGTGATTTGCATGATCGCGGTGATTTGCTTATGGCCGATTTATTACTGGTTGAAAAAGGCAAGACCACATTAGATATTTATTACAAAATTAATTTTTTTTATTCTAAGTTGAAATATTTAATGGGCGTGTACAAGGATAAAAAGAGATGAAGACCCTATTTCAATAAAATCAAAAAATTGCCTACCAAGATTTGAATCGCTTTAAATTAAAGAATTGGTTGTTTTTATAAGATATTGATAATAAATGATATTATTGAATGTTTTTTATTTTTAACGATAAGTGATCATCGTGTATAAAAATTAAACTTTAGTCGAAAATAGAATAAATAAATAAGATTTTAATTGTTTTGTCATATAAAGTTAATGTGTAGGATTTGTTACAAATTAACTAGGATGTCAACAATGAAAATCAAAATTGTAACAGCAGCAGTGCTCAGTTTACTTGCAACATCAACTTTTGCAGCGCCAACAATCTACGGTGAGATTGATGCTAGCGTTGACTATTTACCAGAAAAAATGCAACTAAATCGAATAAAGATGTTTGGGAAATTAGTTCAAACAGTTCTTTTATCGGCGTAAAGGGTGATGAAAAACTGACTGACCGTTTAAGTGCTGTATATGCTGCTGAATGGGGTTTTAGTGCTGATGGTGATAGTAGTGACTGGACTCAACGTAACCGTTATGTAGGTTTAAAAGACAGTCAATTGGGTACTGTTAAAATCGGTAAGCATGATACGCCGTTGAAACAATTATCAAGTGTAGTAGATACCTTCAATAACTATGTCGCAAATAAAGCGGATGTAACAGGGATCTTCACAGGCGAAAACCGTATTGATAATGTGGTGGTATATGAATCACCAGCAGTGAAACTTTTAGACGGTGGTTTCAAATTCAACGCATTACTTGCAACAGGTGAATCTTCTGGGATTAAAAAATCCAGTGGTGGAGCTAAAGTTTCTGGTCGTGGTTTAGGTGATGCATGGTCAGCTTCTGTTGTATATGAAAACCCAATGGTTGTTGCAGCTTTAGCTTATGACAAAGCAATTCCAAGTAATTTCTTAGGACGTGGCATGTTAAATGCTGCTGAACCTGAAATAGGTGGTGGATCTTTATTTGCAGCAGCGAATACTGTTCGTGCCATTGGTCGTGTGAATCCAATTGATGGTTTGGCGTTAAAAGCAATGTACCAAACATCAGAAGTAGAAGCTGTTGCTGGAAATGATGCGGGTTCTGAGAATATTGATGATGCACAAGGTTGGTTAATTGGCGCTGAATATAATATTCCTCAAGCGAAAAACTGGACGGTAAAAGGTCAGTACAGCCAAAATGATACGAGCTTTAAAGATAACTCATCTGATTTTAAAGCGAAGCAAATTATCGCTGGTGCAGACTATGCTTTTAACAAACAAGTTAAAACTTATGGTTATGCAGGTTATTTGACACTTGAACAAGCAAGTAAGAAAGACAAGCAACCAGTTGCAGGTTTAGGTTTAGAGTTCAAGTTCTAATACTTTAGCTTAAAACAACACCCTTAAGCGCTGCTTATAGGGTGTTTTTTTATTTCAATTTTTCTTCATTACACTATAATCTCCTTATCCACTGGATGGCTTGTTAACAATAAAATAATACGATGTTTGGAATGATCGGGTATAAGGAAATTATTGTTTTCATATAAATAATTTTTAGCGTCATGATACGAGTTTTAGCGTTCAATCAGCAGTATTGTGAAACATCAAGTATTTAGTTTAAGTCATCTTTAAGTTTCAATTTTTATCTTAGCGAAGCTAAGAATTTTCTTTTTAGATTGTGATGATTATGCTGCTACAAAAACTCAAGATCAGGCCGATTTCACTGCTTACTTTTAACTTATTGCTCGCAATTTGGTTAGGAGTTTTCCTGAATATCGCTTTTTATGAAAAGCTTCAATCCCTTACTCCTTATACCGGCATCAAAGCAGGTCTATTTGTTGCGGCTTCGGTTTTGGTTGTTGTTGCACTGTATAACTTTATTTTTCAGTTATTCAACTGGAAGTGGACGGCTAAGCCAATTGCAATTGCACTGGTTTTTATCGGTGGATTTGCTTCATATGCAGTGAGCACCTTAGGTGTCTTGATTACTTCTGATCAAGTGCAAAATCTGATGCAGACAGATATGGCAGAAGCGCGTGATACTTGGTCTTGGCATTTGGTTGTTTGGACCTTAGGGATGACGGTTTTACCGATCATTGCGATTTTAATGGTAAAACTAAAATCTGAACCTATCGTTGGTCAGTTGCTCAAGAAAGTAATTGCTTCTGTTGTTTCTTTAGCAATGGTAGGTGGTCTGCTTTTTGTTTTCTATGTTGATTTTGCAGCAATCTTCCGTGAAAACCGTGATTTGAAAGGTATGATCTCACCACAAAATATGATTGCATCTTTTGCGTCTTATTATAAAAAGAAAGCACCTAAAGAAAATCTTCCGCTCGTAACCTATGGTGAAGATGCAACGATGCAAAAAACTGATGCATCCAAGTTGCCTAAATTAATGGTTCTAGTCGTCGGTGAAACTGCGCGTGCAGAAAATTTCTCTTTAAATGGGTATAGCAAGAACACCAACCCTAAATTATCGAAACAAGACATTATCAATTTTTCTCAAGTGAGTTCATGTGGAACGGCAACGGCAGTTTCAGTACCTTGTATGTTCTCAGGTATGCCACGCGAAGATTATGATGAAAGTCTAGCGAATCATCGTGAAGGATTGCTAGATATTGCTAAGCGAGCTGGTTATCAAGTGACATGGATTGATAACAATTCTGGTTGTAAAGGAACGTGTGACCGTGTTGAAGAGTTCAAAATTCCAGAACCCATTCAAAAGAAATGGTGTAAAGATGAAGAATGTTTTGATGATATTTTAATTGATAGTTTAAAAGCATACTTAGCGACGATTCCGAAGGATGATACACGTCCGCATTTAGTTGTATTACATCAGATGGGAAGTCATGGGCCTGCGTATTACAAACGCGTCCCACCGCAATACAAAGTCT